>JAQIDD010000002.1 GCA_027858215.1 Candidatus Delongbacteria bacterium
TAGTTCATAATGTTCAAGATTAAGGCGTGTGAAAATTTTAAACCGCAGCATACTAACGTATTCGAGGATTTAAAATTTGAGCTACAACGAAGATATTGGACATTATGGACAAACACTAACTAAGCTGTCTGAATAGTCCCAATATTTTTTTACATTCCAAAATACAATTCAAATAATCGTTTTCTCAGTTCATCATACCGTTTGCTTATTCTTACCTTGTGATTTACAGAATCCTGTTTTGCTTTAATTTTCTGATTCATGTCATACATGGAGAGTTTATACACCCTCATCTGAACCGAATCCGTTTTGTATTTTTCCAAAACAGATTTCATAAAGCCAATGTTTTCTCTGTGTGCCTGTATGATCAGTTCTATTTCTTTATCACTCAGAGAATCATCCAGAACAGCTTTTTCCTGCAATTCCATCAGGGTTTTTTGGCGTTTATGCATTTTTTGTGCATCATACTCCGGGCCATTGCACCCTGAAAACAGGAAAATGCTAAATACACATGTTAAAATAACATACCTCATTGTTGTTCATTTAGGCAAAATTAAAAAAAATCCATCACCTCCACAGCAAAAAAACACATCTGATAGGAGGGCACATTCAATGTAAAAAAAAAGCTGCCTGATAAACCAGACAGCTTTTTTGTAGTGTTATTGAATTGATTATTTATTCAATACAATTTTGCGATTCAGTTGTTTTCCATCAGCCTGTATCCTGAGTGTATAAACACCGTTGGCTACATCTCCAAGATCAATGCTGCGATAAATTTCGCTCACATTTTTATATTCCTGGTGACTGATAACCTGACCTGTAGTACTGATGATTGATAAGCTTACATCTTTAGATTGATTCAAATACATTTCAACAATAACCTTACCATTGGTTGGGTTTGGATGAATTGTCAGATCAGCATTGATCATATCTTCAATGTTAAGTCCAGCAGTAACAGTAACAACCCAATCCTGTGTGGTTGAACCATCCTCAGCAGTGATGGTATAAGTTACTGTTGAAGAGAAATCATTGGTTGTTACACCTGATTCCTGCACAACACCACCAATTTCGGCAGTAGCACCAACTGAAAGCGTGAAGGTAGCAACAAGTGCAGTTACATCAGTGCCTGTTGACACATTAACTGAAATGGTATGCTCGACATCATCAATTGCAGCAGGGGCAGTTTGTTCCGGGAAACCATAGGTAAGGATGTCAGTGCCTGTATTAGCAGCTTCCGGAGTTACCGTAACAATCCAATCCTGAGTAGTTGTTCCATCCTGAGCAATCACGGTGTAAGTTACAGGAGTAGTGAAATCATTAGCTGTAACGCCTGATTCCTGTACAACACCACCAACTTCGGCAGTTGCGTCGTCTGAGAGTTCAAATGTAGCAACCAGTGCTGTCACATCAGTACCAAAAGGCACATCAATATCAACAGTATGGTTTACATCATCAATTGCAGCAGGTGTTATCTGTTCAGGAATACTATAAACCAGTAGCTCGGCTTCTGTACTCGCTGGTTCTTCTGTTACTGTAACAGTATAATCCTGAGTGGTAACTCCATCCTGGGCTGTGATTGTATAAGTTACAGGACTTGTAAAATCATTGGGAGTTTCTCCTGAAATCTGTGTTACACCACCAACAGTAGCTACGGCATAATCAGAAAGTGAAAAATTGGCAACGAGGGTAGTCATATCAGTGCCATATGCAACTTCCACATCAACAGTATTAGCCACGGTATCAACAACACCCGGGCCGTTAGCCTCATCAAAACTGAAGTTCATAATTTCTGCTTCGGCACTGGGGTCTGCCTTTGTTACAGTTACAACCCAATCTTTCGTAGTTACACTATCCTGAGCCAGTACAGTATAAGTAACAGGACTGGTAAAATCATTGGCAGTATATCCTGAAAACTGTTCTGTTGCACCTACAGTAGCTGTCGCACCATAAGATAAATTATAAGTAGCTACCAGGTTACTAAGGTCAGCGGAATAATTAACTTCAATGTCCACAGTTTGTGATCCATGATCAATGACAATCGGCGCTCCACTATGCTGTGGGAAAGTATAAGTAAGAATGTTAGCCTGAGTTTGTGTTGGCTCATTCATTGAATTCAGGCGAATGCCAACGCCACCACGGGACCAGTTTGAAATACTATACCATTGTCCTGCGTTAGCTCCTTCGTTCATGTACCATGTAGTTCCCCAGGAACTAGCTGGCACAGTTCCATCATAACCTACCATAAGTTCATTTTCACCACTGTAAAAGAATTCAACTGCTGCTTTTACACTGAAAGAACCCTCTTCCAACACTACCGGAACATCAGCCGGAAATTCAAGATCTATCCATTTGCCAATAGAATCCTCAGTGATATTAACCAATGATGTTGTCATCAGGTCCTGCCATTGCTCAAGGTCAGCATCATATTGTAAGAGATGTCCGACAATGCTGGTTCCGGGATCAGTGTTTGAAGCAATATAAACAGACATTGAAGTAATGGTGTCAGTATCATCAAGATACAAATAATCCGTACCCATCATATCACCATCAACACCACCATCTAACCAGGCACTTGGGCCGGTATATGATGTCATGTTGCCTAAATCACGGGCAAAGGCATCTTCGGTAACCATAAAGAAGGTTGTGTCTGCATTGTTATCCGGATTTTCATCACCATCAACGTTGATGTTAAAGATGACAGTATATTTACCAACTACCGGAGTAGCAGGTTTAAATTCGGGCGTAAGCAAATCAATGGTATCTTGTTCTGTAACGGAAAGCAATGCACCTGTAGCTGATTCATTATAAACTTCAGTACCGGTTGGATCAAAAACCTGCACCTGCAATTCAGGTGTGTTATCCAGGTTACCACCGTTTTCTACTTTGGCGTTGAATAGCATTGCAGCAGTGTCGCTATTGAACTGCTCAATGGGGATCATTCCATAGTGAGAAGAATAATGGAAATAATCTTCCTGTCCTGCAACGGTGTAATCAATATACTCAAAAAAGTTCATGTAAATGCCCTGGAGTTTCATGTCAACATTAAAGTTGTCAACGATTTTGATGTCGTCAACTTCCCATCCGTATCCATATCCACCTATGCCAGCTTCAGTGGTTTGCCAGCGGAAACGCAATGAAACATCACTCTCGTTTGCAATGTAATCGGTAAGGATGATTTCATATAATTCATCACCATATGAGTTTCCTTCAACACCATCATTAAGCAAAACTTCTTGTGTGAATGTTTGTCCACCGTCAGTACTTATATCAAGGTAAGAAAACGCCTGGTTCAAAGCCTTGTAGTTTTGATAAAACATCAGTTTCGGATTATCAATGTTTGTGAGATCAATGTCATCAAACTGAACCCATGCATTTTTAATTTCTTCGGTGCCGGTCAGCAGATCAGTAATTCCATCAATCCAGGCAAAATTGCCACCGGATTCAGAATATACACCAACATCTCTGTGACCACAATACAACCACATGGAGCTAACCATGGTTCCGATGGGAATGCTTGAATCATCAAAGTCCACACCGTTTTCGTAATCCACACCGGTAATGGTAGAATCACTAACAATCCAGTCTGAATCACCTTCATCATGGGCAATTGTCCATACTGCAGGGGTCTCTTCGAATGTGACTTCCCATGCTACGTATGGATCCACTTTTAAAGTGTTTTCTTCTTTTTGTACTTTTTCAAATTTTTGTTTGTCTTTTGCTGGGGCATGTACTCCAACTACCTGTGCAAAAGCAAAAGACACAAGTACAACAAAAGCTGTTAACAAAGTAAATTTCTTCATAATATTAATTTTTAGTTAAACGTTTAATTTTTCTGCAAATTTAGGTACAAATATAGGGTTTTTAAATTGAACAAAAAAATATTTTTGTCAAAAATAAAACATATAAAACAATCATCACATTATTGTGTTTGAGTATTTTTCTCGGATTTTAGCAAAACACTGAGCTTGTAATACTTAAGAAGGGTTGAGGTGGCAGATAACCGGGCAATTATATACCCTTCATACCCATCCAAAAAGCCAGCCTTTAAAAAATACATGGAAAAAAACTTGAATGAAGCTGCAGCATATCGTTTAAAAAAACCGCTTTTTTTGTTCCGTTTATACAGTTCATTGGCTTTTATGCCTGAAAAATAATCAATCTGCTTGATGTGGTCCGAGACAGTATAGTAAGAATAGTGTAATATATCGGCTTTTATGTGTTTTACATTGCCGGTTTCAACCACATATTTATCGTGAGGATTTACACCTTTCCATGCACCACAACGCCTGTCAAAAAGACGGATTTTGATATCAGGATACCAGCTCCCGTGTTTTATCCACCGGCCACAATAATTGGTCATTCTGTTGAAACTGTATGCATCGTGTTGCCAGCCTTTCTTTATTTGTATAATTTGTTTTTGTAAATCCCCTGACAGAGCTTCATCTGCATCAAGGGATAAAATATTGGGGTAGCTTGCCTCTGTATTGGCGTGATTTTTTTGTTCAATATGCCCTTCGAATTTGTGTGTTATCACTTTGGCTCCATAAGATTCAGCAATATTTACGGTGTTATCTTCCGAATATGAATCCACTACCACTATTTCATCAGCCACATCCTTTACAGACTTCAGGCATCGTCCGATGTTTTTTTCCTCGTTAAAAGTAATGATGACTACTGATAATTTTATCTCCATAATTAATACCTCATCAGTTAACCCAAATGATTAATACCAGTTTTTTGAACCATATAAGGCATATAAGTTCATTTAAGGTTTGCTTTATAATCCTTTTTATGGTTTTTATGTTGTTACTCATCTGATAAATTTCTATACAACTCGTTAACATAAGTTCTTTGTCCTTCGTTAAAAATATTGGTCACATTGAAGTTGAGCAATAATCCTTCAGGGGCTTCCAATAGTTTCATGTATGTCATTAATTGAGCTTCATGAATTGGTAAAATGCCTTCAATGGCTTTTAGCTCAACAGGTAAAATATCTTCAACAAATAAATCACATCTTAATTCTGCTTCAATCTCAATGCCTTTATAATTTACGGGTATGATTAATTCAGATTGAAAGTTTATATGTCTTAAACTTAATTCATGCTTCAAACATTTATGATATACACTTTCCAGCAATCCGGGGCCTAATGCTTTATGAACTTCTATTGCAGCACCGTTTACTTTGTAAATCAAATCTTTTAAGTAGCTTTTTGTTACCATATTTTATTATTTTTTTTAACCATATAAGGATTATAAGGCCATTTAAGGCTTTCTTATATTTCCTTTTATGCCTTTTATGGTTTATTATTTTTTAACCATTATTTACAAAACCCTTTATGACTTAGTTACCACAACCCACACCCTACGCAGATGTATAAATCCGCTTTACTCGTGTGGATATGCTTGTTAAAATCTCGTAGGCGATGGTGTGCAAAGATTCAGCCATGTCTTCTATCTTATTTTGTCCACCGAAAATGATCACTTCATTCCCTGGTTTGATACCGGCGCCGGTGACATTCACCATACACATGTCCATGCAAACGTCCCCTATGATTGGATACAACTGGTGATTAATTTCTACGTTCCAGTTGCCATTGCCCAGTTTACGGTTTAAACCATCTGCATACCCCACTGGCAAAACAGCAATGTCAGCATCCTGATGTAAAACCCCGGTCCTGTTGTATCCGATTGTCTCTCCTTTTTTCAACCGCTTGACACTAATTACCCGTGTTTTAAATACGGTGGTTTTTTTTAGATCGGGATTGGGTTCAGCACTTAAGCCATATAGACCTATACCCAACCGTACCATGTCCAGGTGCGTTTCCGGAAATCTCAAAATGGCATTGGTATTGGCAATATGTCTGATGCAGTTAAGCTTCAACGCTTTGTTCAGCGTTTCATAAATGCCATGAAATGAATCAAGCTGTTGCCTTGTAAAATCATCAAATCCCCGGATGTCACTGCCTGCTAAATGAGAGAACACAGATTTTACTGTAATTTCCGGTGCTTCTTTCAACATTGTTATCAATGATTTAATATCCTTTTCACAAAAACCCAGGCGATGCATTCCCGTGTCAAGTTTAAGGTGTATTCCGATGGTGGTAAGCCCTGTGTTTCTAATGTGCGCAATCAATGATTTTAAAAGGGGAAGGCTGTAAATTTCCGGTTCAAGTTGATAGTCATACATCAACCCAAAATCTTCCGGCTGAGGGTTCATAACCATGATGGGTATATGTACCCCGGCTTTCCGCAATTCTACGCCTTCGTCTGCAATCGCAACACCCAAATAATCAACCGCCTGGTTTTGAAGGTGCCTGCCTATTTCTATAGAACCACTTCCATAAGAAAACGCCTTGACCATCACCATTAAGCCTGTACGTTTAGAAACCTTACTCCTGAAATATTTTAAATTGTGGGTAA
This sequence comes from Candidatus Delongbacteria bacterium, assembly GCA_027858215.1. Taxonomy (GTDB): domain Bacteria; phylum Bacteroidota; class Bacteroidia; order Bacteroidales; family ML635J-15; genus JAQIBY01. The sequence continues at coordinate 6,418 of JAQIDD010000002.1, forward strand.
TGGATTCAAGGTCAATTTCCAATACTGTTTGATGTACTTTAAGCTCTATGCATTTGCTTATTTTTTCGAACTGAAAATCACGGGCTCCCTTTAACAATATACACTGGTCTTTAAACTTCCTCCATGCACCGGAATCAATAAAATCATCCGTGCTGTAAAAAAACTCAGTATTTGAATCAAATTTATCAGCATGTTTCCTTATGTCATGACCAATGCCAATGACTTGGTGGAGATCATCAGTGTTGTTGAGCAGTTCAGATATTTGGTAATATAAACTGGCTTTATCCAGGCCTGTTTGCAGAATATCAGACAATATCAACACTACCGGCTTATTGTTTTGACGTACGGCAAAATCCAGGGCAATCCTCAGGGCATTGATATCCGCATTGTAACTGTCATTGATTATGGTACAATTGTTTATGCCTTCTTTTACTTCGAGCCGCATAGCTACCGGTTGTAAATTTTTCATCCCGGAGGCTATCTGAGCATCATCCAAACCTGCTTCTTTTAGTAACAATGCAGTGTTTACTGCATTGTCAATTGAAGCTTCGTCTGTAAAGGGAATGAAAAATGTCAAATCATCTTTTCCCGTCAGCTCAACGAATGTGCCGTTCTTATTTCTATCATAATTTACCCGGTAATCTGCCTGCGTATTTTTAAAAGCCCATGTCACTGTTTTTTCCTGTTTGTTTTCAGGGATGTGTTCATAGTAATCAGCTACCACAGGATTATCCAATCCTAAAATCAGTGTATTGGCATTGGCTGTTAGTTTTATTTTTTCCAGGAGCTTTTCAGTTTTATCCCGGAAATTTTCCTGGTGGGCTTCACCAAGATTTGTAAGCAGTACAACATCAGGTTGAATAACCGGCTCAAGGGATGACATTTCTCCGGGCATGGAAATACCTGCCTCAAACACTGCAATCTGGGTTTTATTATGTAACAACGATACAGAAAGTGGTACCCCAACCTGAGAATTGTATGACTTTGGGCTGCGAGTAACTAACCTGTGTTTTGACATAACCTGTGTAAACCACTCTTTTACAATGGTTTTTCCGTTGCTTCCGGTAATTCCAATCACAGGAATACTAAACCGCTTTCTGTAATCAGCCATCAACTTTTGAAGGCATGCCACCACATCATCACAGACTAAAAATGAAGTGTTATTGGGTTTTTTAACTGGTAATTTCTGCACAACAAAATTTGAAACGCCGGCATCACACACATCCTCGATAAAATCGTGGCCATCATATTGCAAACCAGGAATGGCAAAAAACACACTTGTTTGCGGTTGAATAATGGTGCGGCTGTCTGTCAGGATATTATCACATATTGTATCACAGGACCCCATCAGGTCACCACCGCATGTATTTTGGATATCCTTTAAGCTGTATTTCATTCTGAGTTTTCTTTTTTTATAGCCTCAATAAAACACCGCCTGCACAAGGGTTCATAAGAATCCGTTTCACCAAGTAACACTTTGTCATCAGACGCAACTTTCCGGTGTGAAAACTGAGCCAGGTCACCACAACGGATGCAAATAGCATGTACTTTTGTTACATCTTCGGCAATGGCAAATAAATCCGGCATTGGACCAAACGGGCGTCCTTTAAAATCCATGTCCAACCCCGCTACGATGACACGTATTCCTTTTTCTGTTAGTTTGGTACAGACCTCTGGCAATCCATCATCAAAAAACTGGGCTTCATCAATGCCAACAACATCAATGTCTTCGCTTAGCAATACAATGTTGGAAGAAGAATTAACCGGTGTACTATGGATACTTACTTCATTGTGAGATACAACTTCAATTTTTGAATACCGTATATCAACGCTGGGTTTGAATATTTCAATGCGTTGACGGGCGTATTGAGCCCTGCGTAATCGACGGATCAATTCTTCAGTTTTACCTGAAAACATAGAACCGGCGATGACTTCTATCCATCCGGTACGCGTATTTTTTTTCTCTAACTTTTCGTTAAACATGCCGGGGAATTATAAATTCCGGATTATTTATTTTATTTTTACAAATTTACAAATTATTAAA
>JAQIDD010000016.1 GCA_027858215.1 Candidatus Delongbacteria bacterium
GAAATCGACATCTCAGAACAGGTAATCGATTTGGTGTACTTCGCCGCTGCTTTTCACGATTTGGGTAAAGCAACCAGTTTTTTCCAGCATTATATAAAAAATCTTGATGAGGTACACGACAAACGGAAAAGTCATGCATTACTTTCTGCATTGTTTGTCTATTTTATTTCAGAAAAATTTCTGGTATCTAAAAATATTGGGAAGGAGCTTGCTCAGTTGTTAAGTGTTTTTACTTTTTCGGCAGTAAAAAGGCATCATGGTCGTCTATGTAACTTGTCCGATGAAATTTTGATAGATGAGAAATGGCGTGAACTATTGCCTAAACTCGTTGAAAGCATTAGTGTTGAAGACATTCAAAATCTGATTGCAATTCAGTTATCTGATTATAATCTTAAAATAGGGTTTGCTGAAAAACGATATTAACAATTGATTGTCAATAAATTACATGTAAAAAAGTGTTATAAATTAATGGCAAAATGCAAACAAAATATTAACTTTAAGAGAAAAAGTTTGCACATCATGGTTAAATATCAATCTGTCCGGCAGTTAAAAATCGAAGAATTCAAGACCCCGTTTTTAAAAAGTTTACTACCCAACAACCGTTGGGTAAAGTTGAGCAAAGTAGTTCCGTGGGACAAGTTTGCCGCCATTTATATGTCAGTCATGAATTTGGAAACAGGACGTCCCGGGATATCGCCGCGCACAGTGCTGGGTGCTATGATAATAAAGCACTTAGAAAAGCTGGACGACCGCGGAACCATTTCTGCCATCCAGGAAAATCCATACATGCAATATTTTGTTGGCTTAGAGGAGTTTAGCCCCCATCCGGTTTTCGATCCCAGCCTGTTTGTTGAAATACGCAAACGTATTGGTCACGAAAAATTTGATAAATTGACCAAAGATTTAATCCGTTCTTTCTCAGGAGGCTATGACCAGAAACACAACAGTAGTCCGGCCAAAAAGAAAGAAGATGGCAGTGTTAAAAACAAAGGTAAATTGCAGATAGATGCTACCGTTGCCGACCAGTATATTACTTATCCAACCGACCCGGGCATATTGAATGAATGCAGAAAGAAGAGTGAAGGTATGATAGACAAACTTTATGCACTTACAGGCAAAAAGGGGGTTAAACCACGAACTTATCGCCGGAATATGGATAAAGCTTATATCTCATACAGCAAGAAGAAAAACCATTCAAAACCTGAAATCCGCAAAATAAAACGTAAACTTCTGGAAGCGGTAAAACGCGACCTGAAACACATCGACAGCTTACTTGACGTGGCCGAGGTCCAGGTGGGGAGGTTCCCGCTTACCCGTCAGGAGCAAAAATTATTATGGGTCATACATACGGTTTATGAGCAACAGCAGCAAATGTACCAGGAAAACAGTAACAGTTGTCCTGATCGTATTGTGAGTATTTATCAACCGCATGTACGCCCTATCCCAAGAGGGAAGAAAAAATCGAAAACTGAATTTGGTTCCAAGTTGGGAGTAGGCCTTGACAATGGTTTTGCCAGAATTGACACTTTTAGCTGGGATGCATACAATGAGGGCACAGACCTGAAAAAACAGGTAGAAGCCTACCGGATATTACACGGGTATTATCCGGAATTGGTACTGGCAGACCAGATTTATGCCACCAAAGAAAACCGTAAATGGCTAAAAGAAAGAGGCATACGGATAACAGCCCCTCCGATGGGCAGACCAAAAGCCAAAGAGAAGGAAACACCTTACTTTCGAAGGAAAAAACGAAAAGAAAAAGCAGAACGGAGCAACATTGAAGGAAAGTTCGGGCAGGGAAAAAACGGTTACAACCTGAACCAAATAAGGGCAAAGCTAAAAGAAACATCGGAAAGCTGGGTTGCATGTATATTCTTTGTAATGAACCTGTTGAAATACACAGGTGATTTTTCTTTTGCTTATTTTTTGGCTTTATACAAATGGACGAGGCAAACACTATCGATTCAATCGGTCTTATTTGGCCAGACAATGGAATTATTTATGGATTTTCAACCTGCTAATAACGGAATTGAACTATGCCTATTAAAAATAAATCGTTAGTTTTTCAGCAAACCCTAAATTACATACCAATGATTTGAATACTGGCTGGATGAAATTGGCTCAAAAGCGAATTTACATTATAAGCAATTTAATTCTCGACAATCCTCTGCTCACAGGACAAAGACATTGGATATAATCTTCCAAATTATACGTGTGTGAAATGTCGACCATGTTGAGCGAAAATCACCCCGAATCTGGCTCAATTTGTGTTCAGAAATCCGGAAATTGCATGATAAGAAACATACAAAAATGAAGGAAAAGCGAAGTTGCATTT
>JAQIDD010000050.1 GCA_027858215.1 Candidatus Delongbacteria bacterium
CTTCGTTGTAGCTCAAATTTTAAATCCTCGAATACGTTAGTATGCTGCGGTTTAAAATTTTCACACGCCTTAATCTTGAACATTATGAACTAAACACTGACTCTATTGACAGACACTAATTAATATGGATCTTCGGACTTCCGTCTTCCGACTTCGGACTCCGGTCTTTAGTCTTCCAACAAAATTTTATATCTTTGAAAGCATTGATAACTAAAAACTGAACATTATGATATCAGACCTTAATTCTATTTATTCCCGCAGTGCCCAGGGCATGCAGCGATCAGCCATCCGAGAAATTCTCAAATTAACCCAGCAACCGGATATTATATCCTTTGCCGGTGGATTGCCGTCACCCGAAAGTTTTCCGGTGGATGACATCAAAGAAGTCAGCAACGAAGTGCTGAATGAAAACGGCACCACAGCCCTTCAATATGGGACCACAGAGGGATATCAACCCCTGCGTGAGGAAATCCTCAACAGGTATAAAAGCGAAGGCCTGGATGTCGGGCTGGACAACCTGATAATCACAACCGCCTCACAACAGGGCCTTGATTTGCTTGGCAAAATTTTCATCAACCCGGGCGATAAAATTGTGTGCGGCCTCCCCTCCTATCTTGGTGGTATCAGTGCGTTCCGCACCTATGGGGCAGACCTCGAAGGTATCAAATTTGATGAACACGGCATGCGCAGCGATAAACTGGAAGAAAAACTCAAAACCCTCATTGACCAGGGCGACAAACCCAAATTCATCTATGTCATTCCCGATTTTCAAAACCCGGCAGGCGTTACCATGCCAGAATTCCGCCGCCGAGAAATCATTGACATTGCTCATAAATACGATGTGTTGATTGTCGAAGACAGCCCCTACCGTGAATTGCGTTTCGAAGGGAAGTCACAACCCATGATGTATCAAATGGATGGCTCGGAACAAGTCATCACGCTGGGAACCTTTTCAAAAATCCTGGCTCCCGGTTTCCGCATCGGGTGGGTGCTGGCCAACGCTGAAATTGCCGATAAATTTGTGGTGGCAAAACAGTCAGCCGACCTGTGTACCCCGCCATTTGTGCAAATGATAGCAGCTAAGTACATGGAAAAAGGATACCTGAAAAAGAACCTGAAAAACACCATCGAATCATACCGCATCAAACGGGATACCATGCTTGAAGGCTTTCGTAACCACATGCCGGATGGTGTCACCTGGACCGAACCTGAAGGTGGATTGTTCCTGTTCCTGTACATGCCTGAACACATGGACGCCGAAGCCATTTTCGAAAAAGCCATTGAGAAAAAAATAGCTTATGTGTTGGGAAGCGTTTTCCATTGTGATGGCAGCGGCAAAAATACCATGCGGCTAAATTTTTCTTTCCCCACCCTTGAACAAAACAAAACGGGCGTGAAAAAACTGGCTGAACTGATAAAAGAAAACATGTAATACAGACTAACCTGCCGGAGGGGCAGGTTAATTCCAAAAAACAAGCATCAAATGACAAATAAATTACAATAATCAAACACCAAAAGACAAACAAATTCAAAGTAGCAAGCAGCAAACGCGAACATGCCGAAAATGAACGAAGAGAAATAGAATTATGGTTAAACTGTCGGTTATAATTGTCAATTACAACGTAAAACACTTTCTTGAACAGTGTTTGCATTCTGTGTTTAAAGCCATTCAGAATATAGACACAGAAGTGTTTGTTGTTGACAATAATTCTGTGGATGGCTCTGCCCAGATGATCCGTAACAAATTCCCGGAAGTCAAACTCATTGCCAACAAGGAGAACGTTGGGTTTTCAAAGGGAAATAACCAGGCCATTAAAAAAGCATCGGGGGAATACGTTTTGTTGCTTAACCCCGATACCATTGTGGAAGAAGACAGTTTTTCCAAAATCATCGCCTACACCGACAGCCATCCGGAAGTGGGAGGCCTTGGGGTAAAAATGATAGACGGAAAAGGCAACTTCCTCCCCGAAAGCAAGCGTGGTCTGCCCACGCCTGCTGTGGCTTTTTATAAAATTTTCGGATTATCGCGTCTGTTTCCCAGGTCAAAACAATTTGGCCAATACCATTTATCATACCTCGACAAGGACGAAATACACGAGGTGGATGTTTTGTCCGGAGCCTTTATGTGGATGCGCAAAGCCGCGCTCGACAAAACCGGGTTGCTTGACGAAAATTTCTTTATGTACGGTGAGGATATTGACATGTCGTACCGCATAAAACAGGCAGGGTATAAAAACATCTATTTTCCCGGCACCACCATCATTCATTACAAGGGAGAAAGCACCAAAAAGGGCAGCATCAACTATGTGCGTATTTTTTACCAGGCGATGATCATTTTTGCCAACAAGCATTTTACACAGAAAAAAGCCAGGCTTTACGCCAATTTAATCAACACAGCCATCTATTTCAGGGCTGCACTGGCTGTATTGGTACGCTTTTTCAAAAGATTGTTTATTCCTTTGATAGATGCCCTGGTCATATTTGCCGGGTTTCTGCTGATAACACCATGGTGGGAAACCTACAAATTTCACAACCCGGATTATTACCCTTACAACTTTTTTGTTACACTGGTGCCCGCTTACATCCTGGTTTGGCTTATTAGCATATTTTTAAGTGGCGGATACGATAAACCCACACGCATCATCAAACTCATCCGCGGGATCATTGCCGGTGCTTTATTGATTTTGGTTATTTACTCCCTCCTGCCCGAATCGTACCGTTTTTCGAGGGCATTGATTATCCTGGGATCGGCATGGACACTCATTGCCATCCCGGTTGTCAGGATCGCAGGGACAGCGCTTAACATACCAGGCTTTCATATTTATTCAAGACGCCGGAAACGGGTTGTGATTGTGGGCAGGGAAAACGAAATTGAGCGTGTGGAAAATCTGCTGAATAAATCCAACATCAACCATAAGATTATGGGAAACGTAAGTCCTGATGAGGATGATACAAATGAATTTTTCGTTGGCAACATCAATCAACTTGATGAAATCATCAACATACATAAAGTGGATGAAATCATCTTTTGTGCCCGTGACATCAGCTCACAGGACATCATTTCCACCATGCTTTCCTTGTCAGGAACAAAAGCTGCCTTTAAAATTGCTTCGCCCGATGGCATATCCGTTATCGGGAGCAACAGCATCAATACGGCAGGCGATCTGTACTCACTCCAGTTAAATACCATCAGCACGCCTGAGAACAAACGCAAAAAACGCATTGTGGACATTGCGGTAAGCCTTATTGTCATTGCATTGTTGCCGGTTTTTATGATCATCACAAAAAGCATATGGGGCATTATTCGCAATACGTTTCTTGTCTTATTCGGAATAAAAAGCTGGGTAGGGTATTCATACACCGAACAACAAGATGATTATCGCATACCGGTCATAAAGAAAGGCATTCTAACCACCGCTTCGCCATACCGTAAAAACAATTTGGACAACGCCGAAAAAGCCAGGCTCAATCTGAATTATGCAAGGGATTACCAGGTACAGCAGGACCTTATCATTATTTTCAGATCATTAAAAAGGATGGTACAATGAAACACAACAACATCAAACTAAGAGCGCTTGAGCCTGAGGATATTGACTTTTTATATCGATGTGAAAACGATCCGGATGTCTGGCATGTCAGCAACACGTACCTCCCCTTCTCAAAACATATACTGCGCCGGTACATTGATCATGCTAATGAAGACATTTTTTTGCATGGACAAATACGTTTCGTTGTTGCAGAACACAACAATGCACCCTGTGGCATGCTTGACTTTTTTGATTTTGACTCTTTCCACCGGCGTGCCGGCATCGGCATCATCATATGCAGGGAAAAGCGCAACAAAGGCTACGCAAAGGAAGCGCTCAGCCTGGGAAAAAACTATGCTTTTGAATACCTAAATCTGCATCAGTTGTACTGTAACATCAGTGAATCCAATACCGTAAGCAGGCATTTGTTTGAATCGGCAGGGTTTACACAATGCGGGGTAAAAAAAGACTGGCTAAAAATAAAATCGGATTTTGAAAACGAATTTATGTATCAGCTTATCAATCCCGCTGAGTAACAAGCCGGAATTCTTTATATGCCCGTTGCCAGATGTCCCAGGTTTTATCTGCCTGTTCCGTCAGCATCCCAAAACCATTTCGAATTAAAGTTCCCTGTTTTTCACATGCCTGCAGGAAAGCCGTTTTTTTGGGGTTATAAACCAAATCAATAACCACATGCTGATCTGAAATATACTGATAGGGAATATCCGGTTTTTCATCTGTACGCGGATACATGCCGACCGGCGTACAATTAATCACCAGGGGGTGTGTTATCAACACTTCCTTATTGATTTCATCGTACCTGATCTGGTCATCGTACATGGGGTCCCTTGATGCTGTCAGGCACCGGACACCGTGCCGTTTTAAAGCATAACGTACCGTGCGTGATGACCCACCGCTACCGAGAATCAAGGCTTTTTCAGGCAATTTGACATCTGCAAGCAGTTTATCAACACCCACAACATCGGTGTTGTAGCCTTTGAGTAATACTTTATCCTTTAAATTCAATATAGTCACAGTGTTGACAGCACCTATGCTCATGGCCACGGGGTCCAGATCGTCAAGATAGGGAATGACCAATTCTTTATAAGGAGTGGTAACATTGAGGCCAAACAATTTGGGATGAGATGCCAGTATTTTTGGCAAACGCTGAATTTCGGAAATAGGGAACAGATGATACTTTACATCGCTTATGCTTTCTGCTTCAAATTTATTCTCAAAATATGTCTTTGAGAACGCATGTTCCAGCGGGTACCCTATTAATCCGTATTCTCTCAAATCAAATCGTTTTTTTTGTTGCAGTGCAAATATACGAGAATAGATTCAAAAACAAATTTTCATCATAAAATCTAACAGATTATGGTTCTGCTGTAAAATTTTTGAGGATAACACTTACAACAAGTGATTTCAATGTGTTGGTATTGATAGGTTGGTAAAAATGTGGGCGCGTGTGTAAACTTTCCTGAAAATTTCTTATATTTGACGATAAATAACAACTCATTTGCATTATGAAAAAACTGACTCTGATTGTAATTATGATTATTGGTGTTTTGTGTGGTAAATCTTTAATGGCACAAGATCAGATTATTAAACTTGATTTATTTAATTTGTCGATGGGAGAATTTAGGTTGAATTATGAGTATGTTATCAATGAAAACCAGTCGGTTATGTTGAAAACCGGTGGCATGATTCCTCATAAAATACCTTCCGTTATTTATGATCCATCACAAGTAGAAGCGGAATATGGTGGTGAATCAGATTTAAAAAGCAACATGGGGGCTTTTAACATTGCTTTAGAGTACCGGTTTTATCCCAGTTCACCTGCTCCCAATGCATTTTACATTGCGCCTTATTTCCGGTATTCAAAATACAATTTCAGTACCTCTGGGCTTTATGAAGATGAATTGACCGAGTCTGAATATCAGGATATGGAGCCTGATGCACAAGACCATGCCGAACCCCTGGACAATGGGAATTACAACATGAAAGGCCATGGCTTGTTCAGTGGCGCGTTTAAACGCGTTGGCGGCGGGGTTGCTTTTGGATACCAATGGATATTTGCCAATGACCTTACCATCGACTGGACGATCATTGGCCTTGGTGTGGAAAGCTGGAACGTAGCCATTGAAGCCAAAAATGTAACGGACGGATATGACCCTGACCTGGAAGAATGGAAAAGTGACATTGAAAACGAAACAGATGATTTCTTTATGATCGGGAACAAAATTGATGTCACTACCCAACCGGATCATGTGAAAATTGAAGTTCCGCTTATTATGCCAAGTATTTAAGGGGGAATCAGCATTGGGTATGCGTTTTAATTTATCTGCAATTATTTCTGAATGCTTTTTAGCTTAGAAATGATTAACAGGGACGAAAACTAAAACTCATACAATGCCATCACTGCAATAATCTTTACGGGCACAGCTTTGGCAGTATTTTCCCATCCACACTTCATCAAATTGGTTGATGGCAGCTTCCACAACATCAGGGTCATCTGTAAAAATACCGGCTTCAACATTTCTTCTGTCCTTTGATTTTGCTCCCATGCCCGCACCTGTCATATTGGCTGAGCCAATGTAAGCCACTTTCATGTCTATGATGATTATTTTGAAATGTACACGCGGGC
>JAQIDD010000052.1 GCA_027858215.1 Candidatus Delongbacteria bacterium
ATCATTTCGATTTATATAAACCATCAGGTTACAATATTAATACCAGTCCAATATTATGGTATGTACATGGCTCCGGCGGTTCTGGGGCTGAAGGTATTTCTGTTTTGCATGAAACAGCAGACAGGCGAGATGCATTGATTGTTTCTCCTACAATGCAAAATGGAGTAGGAGGTTGGGCTTATGTTACTAATTCATATAAAGATACTATTTCAAATTGTGATTACCTGATATATACAACGGAAATCTTTAAACAAATATACAGGCATGTGTTAGAAAGGGAGACCCGAGACAGCATTCCCATTTTCCTTACAGGTTTTTCACAGGGAGGACAGTTTGTAAGCAGGTATATGCTCATACGACAATTCAATCACGATTACATTCCCATTCGAATGGCTGTTTCAGTAAGTGCAGCAAATTACACGTTATGTAACGATACTTTTAATGGTACGGAAATGATTTGGAGTACTTACAGATGTGGTTTGGCTTGGAAAGAAGGTATAATTTATTGCCCTGACAGCGTACCAGCTTGGACTTATATTCCCGTTGACAAATTAATCTGCAACTCCCACGTAAAACAATACTATAATGAAAACTATGCCGTGTTAATAGGCACAAACGACACGGCTGATTTTCCTGGTTTTTGTCCGGATCAGCCTGGAAACGACCGTTACGAACGGGCCATAGCCTTTTATAATTTCTCCGATACAAATGCCATAAACAGGGGCACAACGTTAAAATGGCAATACGCTGAAATACCGGATGTCGTCCATTGGGGAACAGCACTATACAACACGCCTGCAGAAGGAGACAGCATCCCCATTGCCGAAAGGATATTGTTTGAAACCCCTTACCACCCCGTACCAGATTTCTCACCCCATGTGGCATTCATTTACGAAGATTCTGCACTGAGCGTACATTTTACAGATATATCCCAGTATGTTGATAGTTACTGGCACTGGGATTTTGGTGATGGTGATAGTTCCCTGGTTACTAATCCTATCCATACCTACCCGCAGGCAGGTTTTTATACCGTATGCCTCACTGCAGGGGATTCCTGCTCCACAGACACATGGTGCAAGGAAATTGCTGTAACATCATCAGACATAGAAAATATTGAAACGGATGCAGCCCGCTTCTCAGTGCACCCCAACCCGGCAAACGACAAAGCTGTGGTTGAATTTATGTTGCCGCAAGATGCTGATGTGAGCCTGAAATTGTACAACACTATGGGAGAATGCATAAAACTTGTTTACAGGGGGAATTGTGTTTCGGGGCAAAAAAATACATATGCAATAAATACATCAGATTTGAAGCAGGGGGTTTATTTTGTCAGCTTACAAACAGACAAGCATAGCCTTGTTAGGAAACTGATGTTGATAAAATAGGCAATTATAATCACCACCCCATATTCAATGCTGTATTGACATTTATGCACCTTCCACCCATGCTTTCACATCATCCTGGGTCGGATTTTTAAGGCCGAGCTTGTGTTTTTTGTTCATCCCACACAACAACTGATGCACTTTGTTTGGATTTTGGGCTTTCAGTTCATCCGTGGTTAAAAATCCGGCTTTTTGCACAACCGGCACCCACGATTCAGGAATACCAAGTTCCACAAACGCCTCAGGTGCATCCACCTCTTGTTTTGCTTCCTGTTTCATTTGCGGGAAAAATATCACGTCCTGGATGGAATGGCTGTTTGTCATGATCATGGCCAGCCTGTCCACACCAATGCCAAGGCCTGCTGTGGGTGGCATCCCCACTTCGATGGCTTTGATGAATTCTTCGTCCAGCATCATGGCTTCTTCATCACCGCGTTTGGCCAGCAGCAATTGTTCCTCGAAACGCTGCCGCTGATCAACCGGATCATTTAATTCCGTATAAGCATTGCAGATTTCCTTGCCATTGCACACCGCTTCAAAACGCTCAACCAGGCCGTCTTTTGTACGGTGTTTTTTGGCCAGAGGCGACATTTCTACCGGGTAATCCATGATAAACGTGGGCTGTACCAGTTTCTTTTCAACCGTTTCACCAAATATTTCATCAATGATCTTACCTTTTCCCATGGAATTATCAACGTCCACACCCAGTTTGCCAGCCGTTTCTTTCAGGGCTTGTTCATCCATCTCCGAAATGTCTATGCCATTGAATTTTTCAATGGCTTCAAACATGGTGTAGCGTTTCCACGGCCGCTTAAAATCAATTGTATGATCTCCCACTTTTACTTTGGTATCGCCATGCAGGTCAATGGCAATTTTTTCCACCATGGCTTCCACCAGTTCCATCATCCACAGGTAATCACGGTAAGCCACATACAATTCCATCTGGGTAAATTCAGGGTTGTGAAAGCGGCCCATGCCTTCGTTCCTGAAATCTTTGGCAAACTCATACACAGCATTGAAACCACCAACGATCAATCTTTTGAGATACAGCTCATTGGCAATACGCAGATACAGTGTTTGATCAAGCTTGTTGTGATGGGTTTTAAATGGCTTTGCTGCAGCACCACCGTACAGGGGCTGTAATACCGGTGTTTCTACTTCCATGAATGATTTTTCATTGAGAAACTGACGCATGCTGTTTGTCATTTGTGTACGTTTCTCAAACACTTTCCTGACATGGGGATTCACGATCAAATCAACTGAGCGGTTACGGTATCGTTGATCGGGGTCGGTAAAGGCATCGTATTTCTTGTCATCTTTCTGCTTGACCACAGGCAATGGGTGTATTGATTTGGATAAGAGCTCAAAACTTGTAACATGCACAGATACTTCTCCCATCTTTGTACGGAATGCGTATCCTTTCACACCGATGATATCACCAATGTCAAGCAGTTTTTTAAACACGGTATTATACATGGTTTTATCATCACCAGGGCAGATATCATCCCGCCTGAAATACAATTGTACTCTGCCTTTTTCATCCTGCAATTCGGCAAATGAGGCACTTCCCATGATCCTGCGGCTCATCACACGGCCGGCAAGGCTTAAATCCTTTAGTTTTTCGGGCTTTTCATCATCAAAAGACTCCAGAATTTCCCTGCTGCTTATGTTGGTAAAAAAAGACTCAGCCGGGTACGGATTAATACCCAAATCGGTTAATTTTTTCAGGCTGTCGCGCCTGCTTCTTTCCTGTTCGCTTAAATTCAGGTCAATCATTGCATCAAAATTTTATGCAAAGATAACAGGTTTTTTGGATAGAATAAACTTCGGGTAACTATTACCGAGACGCAGAGATTACGAGATGGCACGAAGGAACGAAATGGAAGAAGTAAGAACACATATCGGCATTAATCAGTATGTACACGAATCCAGACCAATGGAAATTATGAGAATCCTATTTAGTGTCTGTCAATAGAGTCAGTGTTTAGTTCATAATGTTCAAGATTAAGGCGTGTGAAAATTTTAAACCGCAGCATACTAACGTATTCGAGGATTTAAAATTTGAGCTACAACG
>JAQIDD010000056.1 GCA_027858215.1 Candidatus Delongbacteria bacterium
CGTTGTAGCTCAAATTTTAAATCCTCGAATACGTTAGTATGCTGCGGTTTAAAATTTTCACACGCCTTAATCTTGAACATTATGAACTAAACACTGACTCTATTGACAGACACTAAATAAAAACAATTTGAATTTTGAATAAAAAAAGGCTGGAATTTCTATTTCAGTCTTTTTTTTGTGTTCTGCGAACCTGGAATCTTCGGTTGTTGTCATCCCGTCACTTTCCGTATGGGGGCGGCGGGCTTACCCTGTCAGCATTGGTTGCCGATAGGATTCTATTGCTAAGTATTAAAGAACTATACCAATTCCCTATTCATGGTATTAATGTCCCTAAACCTGGAGTGTTTTAACTATAACTTTTGTATAAATGAAAGCGGAACCGAGATGGGTTGCATCAGAATCATACTAACCAAGCTTATGAAAACTCTTTTCAAATGTATCGATCTTTTTGTATTTTTAAGCATTAATAAAAAACAAAACAACATGAAACACATTTCAACAGTAGTTTTCATTACTTTATGCTTATGCATGTCAGCACAAGCACAGGTAAAACAAGCCCATGTCGGCAATGACGGGAAGGTATTTACAACCGAAATACCGCACCTGCAATTTTCAAAACACACAACCGATAAACAACCCGAACCATGGCCAAAATCGTTTCTTCCTGATCAGAGTTTTAAAAATTTCCGCGGCGTTTGCCTGGAAGATATCAATGATGATGGAAAAGATGAAATAATCACGGGCATCAGGGATACGATTTATGCATTTAGCGGAGATGGAACCTGCCTTTGGAAACAAAAGCTTTCCGGGACAGCCATTTATCCACCATCAGCGGCAGATGTTGACAACGACGGGGACATTGAAATATTTCTAAACACAGGCGGGTTTAGCGGTCCAAGGGTATATGGATTTGATCATGAGGGGAATATATTATCCGGATGGCCAATGAATATCAATGACAACTGGATGATTTGCGCTCCGGCACTGGCCAATTTAGATGATGATCCTGACCTGGAAATCATCACGGCTGAACGCAGTACACCTGGAAAATTGCATGTACTTCACCACGACGGCAGTGAAATGGACGGATGGCCTGTTCCTTTGGATGGAACTCCGGCCACAACACCCACAGTAGGAGGGTTTTCAGGAAATATTGGAGATTGGAATAACCGTATTATTATGTGTTCAACTAGTGCCATGTTTGTTTTTAAAGCTGATGGCAGTATATGTGACGGGTTTCCATTGGTACGCAACGGTGTTAAATATTCTTACCAGTCCCCCTTGTTGATCCAAAGCAAAATGGCGGAAAAAGAACTCGGTTTTGACCAGTTTTATATCCTTGGTGCCAGCCATGGTGACAGCGCCTCCTTTTTCGCCCTCGATACAGCAGGAAATATGATTGAGGGGTATCCTGTAATGACAACAAATAACAGTTGGACTTACGGTGCTCCCTCACTTGTTTATCAGGAAGGGACAACAGGTGTTTGGTTAAACGGACAACCGGGAGCCAGCGGCGATAGCCTTTATCCCGGCATTTATTATGACAACTTTATGCACCAGGGATTTGTTGAGCGTTACGATGGCCTTGAAGGATTCATTACGTCTACACCAAAAAACACCCCGGATAACTTTTTTGTATTTACTGGTAGTAATCTGAGAACCACTGACGGACACGGGTTTGTACATGCTTATGACTTACACAGTGATGATGCCGGATTTTCGATGGAAGAATTGACTGGTTATCCTCTCATGGTTAAGGGCTTCACATTTATGAACGGGATTAATATTGGAAATATTGATGATGACAGTTATCCCGAACTTGTTGTGCTGAGTTACGATTCAAACGCCAGCATTGAAGATTCAACCTATATCAATGTGTTTGATTTTGACGAAACCGCGTACGATAGCAATTATACCAATGGCACCTACAAGGGAAGCAATACGCGCTCAGGATACCAATTTTGGATTAACAGCAACATTGATGCACATCCCCTGAACAAGGAACTCTCTCTTTATCCCAATCCCACTGAAGAGCAGATTTTCATTGATGGATGCCATTTAAAAGAATATTGTATTTACAGCACCGATGGCCGTATAGTTCAAAGGGATGTTAACCATACCGGAAACCACATTTCTATACATGAGCTTGATAACGGATATTATATTCTTAAAGGGATTGCCAGCAAGGGAAATCGGGTGACAGGCCG
>JAQIDD010000091.1 GCA_027858215.1 Candidatus Delongbacteria bacterium
ACCTTGCTGTCAAACCCGTGGCTCAAAAGTTATCATGGTTTATAAATCCCTCGGATGAATGGAAGCGACATACGTTGTTCGGGAAGAAAGACTCCCTTATTTCGCATACAAATTATGGCCCGGCCATGGCCGTTTTTCGGTATGCATCTCCCTGGAATGACAGTATTTCTAACGATTCCGTATTGAATAAAGGATCTTTTACAGTTACAAATTCATTTCAGGGCTACAGGAATGCACAGCGCTGGGACAATGCTGTTCTCTATTATGGAAACCTGCATGCCCCTGTTAGCATCGTCATCAAAGACAAAGATGACATGCTCATAAAAGCAGACAGCCTTTATCCGGTATCTGGTATCCAGTCATTTTTGCTTTCCGACTCCCTTATGAACACATTTTCAGTGTGCCTGTCTGGATACGATAGCCCTGATGTATATGCCATTTCACTCGAAAGCAGCAATGGAGTTATCTTTGATAATTTGCCGTTGAGGGGAAATGCAGGCACCGTTTTTTCAAAAATATCGCCATCTTACCTTAAATCATGGTTCAGGCGACTGAATACCAGGCTTATACTGTTTCAATTTGGTGTCAACATTGTGCAAAAAGACAGGGAGGATTTTTCATATTACGAAAACTGGGTATATCATCAACTTACTCTGCTAAAAAGGCTTAATCCAGACATGGCTATTGTTGTAATTGGCATTTCTGACATGTCAACCAAAAAGGGGACAAAATATGTCAGTTACGATTGCATTGAAAAAATCCGTGATGCACAGAAAAATGCCGCCATGCGTGCCGATGTGGTTTTTTGGGATATGTATGAAGCCATGGGTGGAGAAAATTCCATGCCCAACTGGGTTTGGGCTGACCCGCCGCTTGCCAAAAAAGATTTCACACATTTTAACCTGGAAGGGGCACGGATCATCAGCAACATGCTCTATAATGCCATCATGTTGGAATATCACAATTACAGGAAAGAAAAAAAACAACCCGGTGAAGAAAACGAATAAAATAAACATTGTCTTTATTTGTATGCTGGCATTGGCTTTGCTTTTCCCTGTCAGTCTGATTGCTCAACTTAATCCTTTTGAGGTTGAAAAGTTTGAGTTTATTTCCTATGATGACAATGAATTCATTATGAATGACCAACCGCAGGCGGAATTGTTCTTCAACAAACTTGACAGGCTGATTTTACAGGGGAAAGGAAAAATCAACATCCTGCACATCGGGGATTCTCATATCCAGGCAGATTATATATCAGGTCATTTGCGCAAGCGATTCCAGGAAATAGCATGGGGACTAAATGGTGGCAGGGGCTTTGTGTTTCCGGTAAAAATGGCTCAATCAAACAACCCCTATAATTTTTCAGTATCTTATACGGGCGAGTGGGAGTCATGCAAGAATGTGGAAAAAGAACAAATCTGTCCCTTAGGCCTGGCCGGTTACCTGGTAGCTACAACAGACCAAAAAGCCGGCATCCGCATCAACTTTAAAGAAGATAACTACGTGACATATTCATACAACAGCTTACGCGTGTTTCATAATATGGATACAACTTCCTGGCAAATCATGCCCAAAGATTCAAGTTTAACCTACACCTTACAGCATAGGCCCGATTCCGGGTTTTCTGAATTCCGCTTTGACAGACCTCTGGATACAATGGATATTCTGATTTCACAAAAGGGAGTGCCGGGCGAATTTGTGTTAAGGGGATTTCAATTTATGAATGATGATCCCGGCATCGTGTACCACTCTGTGGGTGTCAATGGTGCCAAAACGGAATCCTGGCTGCGTTGCCCTCTGCTGGAAAAAGAAATTTCCTGCATTGCACCTGATCTCATCATCATCTCATTGGGAACCAACGACGCCTATACCAGCAAATTTGATGCAGACGTATTTGAAAATAACTGCCGTCAATTAATAACACGCATTCAACGGGCGGCTCCTGATGCTGCTGTTTTGTGGGTAACCCCGGGAGACAATTACCGCTATCGAAAACACCTGAATTACAGCACTAAAAAGGCTTCGGAAGTGATACTGAAACTGGGCAGGGAAAAACATTTTATGGTGTGGGATTTCTACGACATCATGGGTGAATTGAATGCCATCATGTCGTGGTACCGGGCAGGACTTACAGCGCATGATAAATTGCATTTTAACAAAAAAGGATACACGCTGCAGGCTGATCTGATGTTTAACGCATTTTTGCGTGCATATAATCAACACATTGAACAGAAAACAAAGAATTAGATGGATTTTATAAAAAACTTTTTCTTATACGATCCGCGAGAACCCATGATTTTCACCCACATGTATTTTTGGGTGTTTTTTGCTTTGTTGCTGTTGTTTTATGTACTGGTTTACAAAAAAAATGTCCTGCGCAACACCTACTTGTTTCTGTTCAGCCTGTTTTTCTATTGGAAATCCGGAGGCCACTTTTTTACCATACTCATATTTTCTACCATTGTGGATTATACCCTCGGGCAATTGATATATTCATCGCCTGAAAAATGGAAGAAAAAGCTGTTTGTCGGATTGTCCGTGTTTGTGAACCTGGGACTTTTAGCTTATTTCAAGTATGCCTATCTGCTGGCAGAAACCATCAACGATGTGTTCAGTACTGATTATGAAGTGATAGACCTGCTGGCCTACTGGACAAATCAACTTGCCGGCACCAGTTTTGACGCATCCACCATCATTTTACCTGTAGGGATATCGTTTTTCACGTTTCAGACCATCAGCTATTCTGTGGATGTATATCGCGGGAAAACCAAACCGGTAAAAAACATCGTGGATTTCGGGTTTTACGTCTCTTTTTTCCCTCAGCTTGTGGCAGGGCCGATTGTCCGGGCAGCGGATTTTATTCCACAACTATACACAAAATATCAACTTTCAAAACAGGCATTTGGCAAAGCCCTGTTTTTAATCCTCAACGGCCTGATAAAAAAAATGGTCATATCGGATTTTATTTCCATCAATTTTGTGGACCGCGTTTTTGCTAATCCTGAACTGTACACAGGGTTTGAAAATTTATTGGGTGTTTATGGATACGGCTTGCAAATTTATTGTGATTTTTCAGGATACACGGATATTGCCATTGGTGTAGCTTTATTACTGGGCTTCAGGCTGCCACTCAACTTTAATTCCCCGTACAAAGCCGAAAGCATCACTGATTTCTGGCGGCGATGGCATATTTCATTGTCATCGTGGCTGCGCGATTACCTGTACATTCCCCTGGGCGGCAACCGCAAAGGCAAAACCCGGACCTACATCAACCTGATGATAACTATGTTGCTGGGTGGATTGTGGCATGGTGCTGCCTGGCGTTTTGTCATCTGGGGCGGATTGCATGGTATCGGGCTGGCAATCCATAAACTGTGGATGCAGATTGTTGGAAAAACCCCGAAAAAGAAAACCTTCCTGATCCATTTTCTGTCTGTATTTCTAACTTTCAACCTGGTGAGTTTTGCATGGATATTTTTCAGGGCACAAAGCATGGAAGCTGCCGGCAATATCATCACCAGAATCGGCACCTTGTTCGATGCGGAACAACTCCGTCAAATACCTGAAATTCTTGGATCTTACGGGTATATTTTTGCATTGATGTTGTTTGGGTATATTGTGCACTGGCTGCCAAAATCGTTCAAAGACAAGTACATTCAGTGGTTCATAGATATGCCCTGGTACCTGAAGGTACTCATCGCTGTGATTGTCGTGTTTATACTCTACCAGTTCAGGTCAGCCGAAATTCAGCCGTTTATTTATTTCCAGTTTTAATCAATTTTGATTGTTTTTTCAGGGTGCGGAGCAATGAATGTGTCCCAGTCTGTCCCGATTTCATCAAGGCTGTATTTGAGTGCTTCTTTCAGTGGGGTGGGGGAGAAATCCAAATCTTGTTCCATGGCCTTTGTATTCAGATTGGAATCCTGCAAAATGCCTTTCACATGTTCAGCGGTAAACACAGGCACTTTTTGAGTGGCCTGGAATAATCTTCCCAACCAGGATGCTACAAATACCGGCACAGGGATGAATATTCTTTTCTTATTTCTTATTTCAAGTATCAGTTTTATCAAGGTTTTGAATGACAATACCGTATCACCGCCAATCTCATATGTTTTTTTTTTG
>JAQIDD010000187.1 GCA_027858215.1 Candidatus Delongbacteria bacterium
TGATTATGACAGCATTAAGGATGATGTCGAGCGCATTTTGAACGGGGAACAAAACATCCTGTGGCCTACGGACATTCACTGGTTTGCTAAATCAAGTGGTACTACTTCAGACCGCAGCAAATTCATTCCCATATCAAAAGAGGCGCTTGAATTATGTCACTTCAGGAGCGGCAAAGACATATATGCTTTTTACATCAACCAGTTTCCTGAAACCAAAGTATTTGCCGGAAAATCCCTTGCCCTGGGCGGAAGTCACCAGATTGGTAACTTGAAAGAAAAATCCTTTTACGGCGACCTTTCTGCTGTGATCATCCGGAATTTACCTTTCTGGACATACTTTCATAAAGTGCCAAATCCGGAAATAGCCCTCATGGAAGAATGGGAAGAAAAAATCGAACGCATCGCGCAAACCACCATCAGTAACAATGTTACAAACATGGTAGGCGTTCCCAGTTGGTTTTTGGTACTGCTGCGCCGCATCCTTGAAATCACAGGTAAAAACTACATTTCCGATGTATGGCCCAATCTTGAGCTTTTCATTCATGGCGGTGTTAGTTTTACTCCATACCGGGAAATGTATAAAAGTATCATCTCCAACCCGAACATGAAATACCTGGAAACCTATAATGCATCTGAAGGTTTCTTTGGCATACAGGATGATCTCAATTCCAATGATATGTTGCTCATGCTTGACTACGGCATCTATTATGAATTTATTCCAATGGATGAAGTGGATAAAGATTCACCCAAAACCATTCCCCTGCGTGATGTGGAAACAGGGAAAAATTATGCCGTGGTTATAACTACAAATACCGGCTTGTGGCGTTACATGATCGGCGATACCATAAGTTTTACATCAACAAACCCATATAAAATCCGTGTAACCGGCCGCACAAAACATTTTATCAATGCCTTTGGTGAAGAAGTTATCATTGATAATGCCGAGCAGGCACTTAAAATCGCTTGTGAAGAGACCGGAGCCAATATTCTTGAATATACAGCAGCACCCAGATATTTTGATAAAAATAATAGCAACGCTGCTCACCAGTGGCTGTTTGAATTTGAAACACCGCCTGATGACATGGATAAATTTACACGTATCCTGGACGAAAGCCTGCGCAAAATAAATTCCGATTACGACGCAAAACGGTACAAAAACATGGCGCTTGGCCCTCCCGAGGTTGTGGTAATGAAGCAAGGTGCTTTTTACCGGTGGTTAAAATCCAAAAACAAACTCGGTGGACAACATAAAATCCCCCGCCTGGCAAACAACAGGGATTATATTGATTCATTGTTAACATTTGCTGATTAATCTACCGGCACAAAATACAATATATCTTCACCGTATTCCAGGCTTAAAATCCGGTTGGTAAGGGTATTAATCTTAAAAACAGCCGAAGCAACACGAATGTATTCCTGGTCAAGCAATTCCCACGTGGACTCAACCACTTGGTTTTCATTGCGTTTCTGGATAAAAACACCCTCTTCTTCAAAAACGTAAATCGTGGAATCCATTTCTACTACCTCATTTTCCACGCCATCAACGTACATGTAAAGGAGCCACTCATGCTGGATAAGTTTTTCTGCCATCCTGCTTTCATGCCAATCATCCGAACAAGACAGCAAAAATATCCCGGCTATGATAATATACAGTATGTGTTTACACAATTTCATTCAGTTTAAATGTCTTATCTTCCCTGATGCCCTTTTTTGTTTTGGACAAGGTACAGGCTTCGTTGTTAATATCGTGCTGAAAAAACAACACATCGCCGTTGTTGTACACTTCTTCAAGCAATGCCTGTTTTTCATTGAGTGTGGTTACGGGTTCAATATCATAAGCAGAAATGTACGGCAGGCGAATGTATTGCATGCCAGGCAATAAATCACCTGCAAATACCAAGCGTTTATCTCCTGTATTTACAAGCACACATATCAATCCTTTTGTATGGCCGTTGTACAAACGAAGCTCCACATTATCAGTCAACATCCCCGGCCCATCAATAAGTTTTAACTTACCTGAAGTTTTCAGGGGAATTATGTTTTCTTCAAGAAAAGCTGGCTTTTCACGTAAATTCGGGTTCTTCGCTGATTCCCATTGTGCACGGCTTACCATCACATTGGCATTTGGAAACACCATGAATAATTCTCCCTGGGTATTTCTGTCAGTGGTACCACCACAATGATCAAAATGCAAATGGGTTAATATCACATCAGTGATATCTTCAGGCTTTACACCAATATTTTCAAGTGAAGTTATCAGATTATCACTCCCAAACATATGGTAATGTTTTGCAAAATCTTCATGCAATTTATTCCCAATTCCGGTATCAATCAGCATTTTTCTATCTCCATCCACAATGAGCATTGACCGTACTGCACAAGGACAAAGATTCTGCTCATCGGCAGGATACAACCGTTCCCACAATACTTTTGGCACCACACCAAACATAGCGCCTCCATCCACTTTAAAATTCCCAGTTTCTATGCTGTAAACTTTCATCTGTCAAATGTAAATTTTCTCGGTCAGTATAGGGGCCTTCTATTAATTCTTTTCTTTCAAGAAACAAATATTAGAAGTCCCCTATAGACTTGCCACTGCAACAAATTCATTACCGGTTGGCATGAATGTGTTGATGTAGCCTATTTCATATTGTTGTATGTAAACAACAAAATTAAGCGTAACATTGTTGTTGATGCAAACATAACAAAATCAGGGGATATTTTATGCATGATTCAGGTTTACGGTTTTGATAAAATATGAACTTTTCTTTTTTCGTTTATAAAATGAGTATTTTTGCAACTGAAAATCAACCACTTTGAATTATGGATAACAAAAAGAAAACAAATTTATTGCTGCTGTTAATCATCGTTATGGTTGTAGCTATAGGAATAGCAGGATATTACCTTGTTGAGATGAACAGGGATTATGAAGAACTCCAAACCGAACTGAGTGAAACCGTTTCAGCAAAAGACCTTATTGCAGAAGATTTACAGGAACTTTATGCAGATTACGATACCATCGAGGTGAAAAACGACAGCATGGCCAAAAAACTGGATGAAGAAAAAGAAAAAATTTCTGTCCTGCTGGAAGAGTTAAAATCAGTAAAGGCCAACAATGCAGGTATCATCCGCAAATATAAAGATGAAGTTGAAACAATGCGCAGTATTATGAAATCATACGTTTACCAAATTGATTCGCTTAATCAGCTAAACACAAAACTCATCGCCGAAAGCAATGAAGTCAGGGAACACAATCTGCGCATAAAAAATGAAATGGATGAGGTCATCAATAAAAATGATGAGCTTGAGCTCACGGTTGAAAAAGCTGCCATGATTAAAGCCACCAACATTGTATCACAACCATACAAAAAAGACAACTTTTTCAGTTCAGACCGGGAAGCGGATAAGGCAGGGAAAGTAGATAAAATCAACACCAGTTTCACACTGATTGAGAACAGGATTGCCGAACCAGGACCCAGAACTATCTACCTGCGTTTCATCAGACCTGATGGCTATGTGCTTGTAAATGACGACAACAATATTTTCACATATGAAGAAGAAAATCTGGCATATTCTGCCAGCAGGGATATTCAGTACGACGGGAATTTTCTTGATGTTGTGATTTATTATGATGTACAACAAACACTACTCGCAGGAAAATATACCGTCGAATTGTACATGGACGGTTATAAAATCGGAACAACTGATTTTACATTGAATTGATATCCATCCTTATGCTGATGGAGTAACGATAGAAACCAAATCAACAGGACATTTGCTTTCTTAAATAAATCACATTGCAACTATGTTTGAAGGAAACCCGATACACAGCACATATTTATATGATTATCTCCTGATTATCATTGTTGCATGTACCTTCATTGTGTTGAGGGCATTTTACCTCAACCCAAAAGTATTTTCCCGCATCCTTCATTCCCCTTTTAACCTCAATGAATCCAAAAAACTATTACACGATACGAACATCATCATTTCAAGAACATCATTTTTCCTGAACATCGTGTTCGTCATTAGCTTCAGCATTTTTTGTTACTTAACACTCAGTGTTTTTGAAGTTGATTTGCTTACAGATATGAACATCAGTAACCACATGGTTTTCCTGGCGATGATTTTTGGTGTTTTACTCTTGTTTTATCTATCTCGGCACATGCTATATACTCTTGTGGGATATGTGTCAAACCACATATCGCTACAGCACCATTACATTCAAATATGGATGAACCTCAATAAATGGTTTGGATTAATTTTGCTACCCATGCTTTTGGCATTGATGTATTTTCCTGACCATATCAAACCATATATCATTTACATTTTTGCAGTTGTGTTTGGTTTTCAATTTGTATTTAAGCTGATACAGGGGTTTAAAATTTCTGCAGGCAAACGGGTTTCATTGTTGGTCATTTTTTTATATCTTTGCACCCTTGAATTATTACCTGTTTCTGTAGTGATAAAATACATGACTGGTATTATTTAACGATAACATAAACAAGTTTTATGAGTTCAAAAATTAAACGAATACTGGTATCACAACCCAAGCCCTCCTCTGAAAAATCACCTTATTTTGATTTGGCAGAAAAACACAAGTTAAAACTTGATTTCCGCCCTTTTATAAAAGTTGAAGGGCTGACAGCAAAGGAATTCAGGGCTTCTAAAATTAATCTTGCAGATTATATCGCAATGATTTTTACAAGTCGAACTGCTGTGATTCATTTTTTCAGGCTATGTAAAGAAATGAAAATAAGCGTTATAGATGACTGGAAATATTTTTGTGTGTCAGAATCCATTGCTCTTTACCTTCAAAAATACATTGTTTACAGAAAACGTAAGATATTTTACGGGAACGGGAAATTTGATGACCTGTTAAAACTCATTAAAAAGCATAAACAGGAAATATTTTTACTTCCTGCCAGTACAACATCCAAAAAAAACATTCCTCAAAAACTTAAAAAACTCGGCATTGATTTTACCAGGGCTGACATGTATAAAACGGTGTCGGATGATTTATCGGATTTATCAGATGTTGATTACGATGTTTTGGTGTTTTACAGCCCCTCCGGCATTCAGTCATTAATCAAAAATTTTCCGGATTTTAATCAAAACAAAACGCGCATTGCCGCTTTTTGCCACACTACCCATAAATCTGTCAAAGACGCCGGATTGAGACTTGATATTAAAGTTCCTCAACCAAATGCACCCTCAATGAGTATGGCATTGGATAAATACATTGATGAACACAATAAAAAATGCCGGAAATAATTTCTTGTATGGCTGTAATTACAAACAAAAATACAATTTCAAATGCTTTGTTTCCAAAAGCAGAGCGGCTATGCAAAAAAAATG
>JAQIDD010000103.1 GCA_027858215.1 Candidatus Delongbacteria bacterium
AAATAAATGATTCTGATTTACTTTTAAGCCGGATGTCTTGCACGATATCCGGCTTTTTTTTATTTTTGGGCAAAGCCAATGTACCATGACAAAAACAAAGAACAGAACCAATACAAAACAGTCGGCAAAGAAGCAGAAAACATCCTTTAAATTCAGCAACAAGACTTTTTTTCTGATGTTTGCTGTGTTTGGATTTATTTTGTACGGCAATACCTTAAAACATGATTATGCCCTGGATGATGCCATTGCCATTTCTCAAAATGTGTTTACTCAACAAGGTATCCAGGGAGTTGATGAGATTTTTAAATACGATAGTTTTGTTGGTTTTTGGCTCAGCTCTTACAAAAACATGACGCCCGAACAGATTCAGGAGGAAAAGAAGCTTGTGGCAGGAGGCAGGTACCGTCCTTTGAGTTTTGCCTTGTTTGCTGTTGAATACGACATTTTCGGAGACAGTCCCTCGGCACATCACTTTTTCAACCTGGTATATTATATACTCACGGCTTTTGTTATGTTTGTTTTTCTCAAAGCTTTATTTCCTGCACAGCACAAAAACTGGTGGCTTAATGTTCCTTTCATTGCTGTTGTTTTGTTCATGGCGCATCCCGTACATACCGAAGCAGTAGCCAACATCAAAGGCAGGGATGAGATTTTGTCTTTTCTTGGGGCTGTTACTGCAGGCGTGGCTTATTTAAGCTACCTTGATAACAAACATTTCAAATGGCTTGTGCTGGGATTTGTTGCCATGTTTGCAGGCTTGCTTGCCAAAGAAAATGCCATCACCTGGCTGGCTGTGATTCCTGTTGCTGCTTTGTTTTTTAAAGAGAAAAATCTGAAACAACATGTAAAACCTTTCCTGAGTATTTTTTCGGCCACTGTGGTTTTCCTGTTTATACGGCAATCTGTGCTGGGCTGGGGGGGAACCGGAACAGAAAACATTGCCAGTGAATTGATGAACAACCCTTTCCTGTATGTTGAGGGTACTGAACGCCTGGGAACGGTTATGTTTACCTTGTTGGTGTATTTGAGGCTGTTGTTTTTTCCACACCCGCTTACTTATGATTATTATCCTTTTCATATTCAATACCATGAGTTGAGCAGCCCTGGATCGATGATATCATTGATTATTTATGTTGTATTAGCCGGGATAATGATATGGTCGTTGATAGCGTGGTTGCGTGGAAAAGCCGGTCAAAAACTTAAACTGGCAGGTTTAATCACGATCATGTACCTGGCGCCTTTGTCTGTGGTATCCAACCTGTTCTTTCCCGTTGGTTCCTTTATGAATGAGCGGTTTATTTATTTTTCATCTCTGGCTTTTGTACTTCTGTTGGCAATAATAGCAGTTAAGGTGGTGAGCAACAAAGCATCCCGGCGACAGACAATAGGTGTGTTGCTGATACTTGTGTTGGGGTTATATTCAGTCAAAACCATAGCCAGAAACCGGGCTTGGAAAGACGATTTTACTTTATTCACTACAGATGTTAAAACCTCAGAGAAATCCGCCAAAAGCAATACTTCCGCCGGTGGCAAATTGATTGAAAAATCCAAAACACTGAAAAACAAACAGCAAGCAGCCGAATACGTTGACCAGGCAATTACCTATCTCAACCGTGCCCTGGAAATTCATCCCAACTATGTTGACCCCATGTTGCTGCTCGGCAATGCTCATTATCAGAAAAACAAGGATATTGCCAAAGCAATTTACTGGTACACAGAAAT
The DNA here is from genome assembly GCA_027858215.1 of Candidatus Delongbacteria bacterium. GTDB lineage: Bacteria > Bacteroidota > Bacteroidia > Bacteroidales > ML635J-15 > JAQIBY01. The sequence goes on from JAQIDD010000103.1 coordinate 1,723, forward strand.
CCTGAAACGCAGGCCTGCACATAACCTCGCTGTTGACAATGCACGTTTGATATTGCCTCAAATTGTTGGATTAATGTCTGCGGGCGAAGCGGTTAATACACCGGATGAAATCATACAGGCATGCAAGGAATTAGACCAGGTTAAACCAGGTATTCCTGAAGTGTATCGTGTGTTGGGACTTATGTATGGCAGGTATAAACAGGATTATAATACTGCGCTTAAATATTACAACAAAGCCCTGGAAATTAACCCGGATTATGCAGATGTGTGGAAAGATTTAGGCGTTGTTTACGGTCAGACTGGTAATTTCGAAAAAGCCCTGGAGTGTTTCAATAAAGTGCATCAGATAAAACCAAAAGATGAGCAGGCAATTTTGAACCTGGGAATCACCTATCAGAACATGGGAGAAATACAAAAATCCATTCCGTATTTTAAACAGGTACTCGACAAGAATCCGGAACACATACAGGCATTGTATTTTATTGGAAATGCCTATAAACAGCTTGGTAATATTAGCAAAGCCAATGAATATTTTAAAAGATATAATGCCCTTATGCAAGCAAGGGAACAAAATAAGAAAACACCAAACATGCAAATACCTGATAAATAAATTCATGATGAATTGTTATCTTTGATGGAATGATTTTCCGGATAATGCAATACAGGCTGCTCAGCATAGATAGCAGCAACGACAACACGGGCGAGCTGTTCCGCACCCACGGCCCAGAAACCCTCACAAATTTCTGGCGCATGTTCACCGGCAACACCGAAAAAGCCTGTTTGTACATCCTCGCTGAAAACAGAGCAATTTTTTGCTTCCTGCCAGCCACCTGCCAGACCGGCAGGCTGGCGGCTGGTAACCCGGTAGTCAGGGACAGGCAGGTGAGTTTTCCTGTTTATCAGGGGTGGGTAAATAACCGGATACTCATTTTTTATTATCTTTGGACCAAAGAATGATGATTGTGGCATGAATAGTATAATATTATTTGTGCTGGTTTATAACCCAATCGGAAGCTATGATTAAAAACAAGCAAGTAGCTGTTGTTCTCCCGGCTTACAATGCCGAAAACACGCTCCATAAAACCTACGAGGGGATTCCGTTGAATGTTGTGGATGCGGTGGTTTTGGTGGACGATAAAAGCAGTGACAATACCGTAGAAATCGCCAAAGCCCTTGGAATAAAAAACATCATTGAACACGAAGAGAACAAAGGCTATGGCGGCAATCAAAAATCTTGTTATAACGCTGCATTGAAGATTGGAGCTGACATTGTGGTTATGTTGCATCCGGATTATCAATACACCCCTAAATTGATTGAAAGCATGGTGTATTTAATAGCCAATGATGTGTATCCCGTTGTGCTTGGTTCGCGGATTCTTGGAAAAGGTGCTTTGAAAGGAGGTATGCCGTTTTATAAATATGTGGCCAACCGTTTCCTGACTTTTTTCCAGAATTGGTTGATGAATCAAAAATTGTCTGAATATCACACTGGTTATCGTGCTTTTTCGGCTGAAGTGTTGCGAAACATTAATTATATGGCCAATTCCGATGATTTTGTCTTTGACAATCAGATGTTGGCTCAAATCTTGTTCACAGGTTATGAAATTGCTGAAATTACCTGCCCTACCAAATATTTTGAGGAAGCCTCATCAATCAATTTTAAAAGGGCTGTGAAATATGGTGCCGGTGTAATGAAAGTTTCCACGCAATACAGGCTTCAGAAGTGGAGACTGGCATCTTACCCAATTTTTATAAAACCGAAACAATGAAAGCTATTATCACATTGATATCGTTCATGTTGTGTTTTTCAGCTTTCGGGCAGGAAAATGATTCAAGTTTGAATTTAATTTTTACAGGTGATATTATGGTGCATGGTGACCAGCTTAAATCGGCCTGGTACCCGGATGATTCTACATGGAATTTCCGGGTGTGGTTTAAAGATGTTGAAGAGATTCTGCAAAATGCAGATTTTTGCATTGGGAATTTAGAACAACCGCTTGGTGTGAAACCATATAAAGGATACCCCAGTTTTGGTTCACCTGTTGAGTTGGCTGAGGATTTGAAAAAAGCCGGTTTTGATGTGTTGCTTACCGCCAATAACCACGCTTTTGACAGGGGTAAGAAAGGGGTGGTAAAAACCATTGATGTGCTTGACAACCTGGGTATTTATCACACAGGAACATTCAAATCACAAAAAGACAGGACGTTCAATGTGCCCCTTATTCTCGAAAAGAATGGCATTCGCCTTGCTGTGCTCAACTATACATATGGTTCCAATAACAATGCCGATGAAACGATGTTATCTGTGATGAAAACGGATGTTGTCAAAAAAGAAATTGAAGCAGCCAATATAATCCATCCCGATAAGATTGTTGCTGTGATGCACTGGGGTAATGAATACAGGTCTTTTCCCAATGATGTGCAAAAACAGTGGAAAGATTCTCTTTTGCTTTGGGGAGTAGATTATATCATTGGCGCTCATCCGCATGTGTTACAACCAATGGAGTGGGATAATTCAGCAGAAAATGAAACTTTTGTGGCGTGGTCGCTTGGAAATTTTATTTCAAATATGTATTTTAAACGCACAGATGGAGGTGCTTTGTTGCATCTTACATTGTCACGGCAAAACGGCGAAGTGAGTATCAGTGACGCAGCCTATGATTTGATGTATGTGTACAAATACCGTGATGACAATCAACACATCCAGTATCGGCTGAGGCCCGTTCAGATGTTTATGGATAAGCGGGATGCATTCAAAGCGGATTCGTATGATAAAATGATTAAGTATAAATCTCTTGCTGATACTGTGATGAAACATAATATTAATGTGCCTGAGCGAAAATTTAAAACCAATACCTATGAATAGACTTTTCTATATTATTCCTGTTTTGTGTCTGCTTTTCTGCATGCCTGGTTTCACTCAGGAACAGGAAAAAACAAACGATACAATTGAAATCATCATACAGCCTGAACAAGCGGGGCATGTGTTGTATGATTCGTTGCAAAAAAGTACCA
>JAQIDD010000290.1 GCA_027858215.1 Candidatus Delongbacteria bacterium
GTCCCTGGAGGTAAAACTGATTAGTTCCCGGATTTGGATGTATGCTTATGTTTTCATCAAACGGATTATTTACTATGTCCAAACTGCAATCTTCAACACTTACGTTCATAACAGCGACCTCAGATTCGCAGGGAGCTTGTACAATATACCAGTCATAAAAATAATAATAATAATCAACAGGTGTTTCAGAAGCACTGCTTTCTTTGATGCTGACAAGGCCTTCTATGGTATATGGATAGTTGAGGTAACTACCGTCGTTTGTGCGGAAGAGGTTGGGAGCTCCCAGCCCAACGAGCTGAAGGTTTTCGCCCACTGGTACATTAAGGTTAAGATCAATACGGCTAACCCCATCAGGAACATATACATCTGTGGCATCAATGACATTTTGGTACTCGTCCCGCACAGCGATGCTCCGTGTGCTGGCTTCGTCTGCATTCACCAGTACCGACTGAATGGTAAATTCTTGGTAGGCATCAAAAATCAGGTAATGTACATAATCCGGATGTCCGAAAAAGCCGCCACCTGCAGTGTTGTTACTTGCTCCGACAGTATCGGGTGCTGACAAAATGGTTTCCCGGATGTAATAGGTTGTATCTTCGCTCAGTGACGTATGTGCCCACGGGTTTCCGGTATGTACAAGATCAGTACAGGCATTATCACTATACCAGTTGATTTCACTGCCTGCACTTGGGATTTCAAGGTCAAATGCTGAATCCATGCATACAGCTTGATCCTCTGTCGTGGGTGCTTCAGGCAGATTCACCTCAATGTCAATGCTTGTGGTATCATTGCCCCAGTTATTGGTTACATCAAGAAGAACTGTATAATTCCCGGATGAGGTATATATATGATCTGGATTAGTTTCTGTGCTTGAATGGCCATCACCAAAATCCCACAGCCAGCTTGTCGGAAAATTGTAGCTTCCGTCTGTGAATTGAATGTTGCCATTGCATGTACTTGTATTGGAAGCTGAAAAATGAGCAATAGGAGGGGCGTTTTCTTCCATGCACTCCCAGTCAATCTGAAAACCGCTAAGGGCCAACCCCTGATCCGAATGAAATTGAATTGTTACGCTGCCTCCGCTGGAAACAATGGTTCCCGGATGACCGGTGGTATTACAATAATACGTGTCATTGATCAAAGGAGCAGTTGTGGTATCCCCATCGTAAAAGGCAATGTAATCAAAATCACAGGTACTGCCTGACCCGGCTTCGATATCAAAGAAGTTGATGTTTAGAATGACCTGGTTGGCATTTGTTGGCTGAATGGTAAATGTGGCATCTGAGTCATTGTAATAGTTGTCATCAGGGCCTCCTGCATCGTATAAGGTGCCAAAACATTCATTGGTAGAACCACTGCCGTTTTCAGGCATGAATATCATGCAGGGATATGATGGATCAATAGATATGTACCCGGTTTTTATTTCTGTATCTTCACCACATGTTCCACCGTTAACATACAATGTGACATCAAAATTTCCTTCGCTTGTGTAAGTGTGTGCCGGGTTGACCTCAGTGCTTGTGTTGCCATCGCCGAAATCCCATTCAAAGGAAGTCCCGTTTATGCTGTAATTTTGAAATTGTACAGTAAAAGGTGCCTGGCAGTTTTCAGTATAGATGGCTTCAAAGGCTGCTTCGACAGTTGGTACATACGGATCGCCAACGCCGATTGCATAAAAAGCATCGGTTACTTCGCCTACCGTATCGCTGCATTCGCCATGGTAATCAATGGCAGATAAAATCCCGTAAAACCGGGCATCTATGTACTCAGATGTGCTGGTGAGATAAACCGTTTGCATACGAAACGCAATGTCTGCTGCGGCTACCATGCCTATGGGACTGATGTTGAATGAATCACCGTTATCATTGGTCCCCACATCTCCTTCGCATAACAAGTAATACCAATAGCACAATGCTGCCATATTGGTGTGAACCCCGCCATTATCAGAGGCATCCGTTACCCAGTAATTTCCCTGATATGTATCGGGTTTATTGTAGGCGTTTGGATCTGCCAGGGAGCGGAACGTAGTTCCGATGTCTTCACCAATTGTCCAGTCTGCAAGCGAAGGTACAGCATAAAACTCAACGGTAGCGCCAAAAATATCACTGAAAGCTTCGTTCAGTGCGCCGGATTCATCCTGGTATACCAGGTTACATGAGAATGAAGTAAGTCCGTGTGTTATCTCATGTGCAGAAATATCAATGGTGGTAAGTGGTGTAATCCCTGAAGCTGTATCACCATCACCATACGTCATGTCATCACCATTCCAGAAGGCATTGATGTTGTTGTCGTAGCCATAATCTATCAGGCTGAAATGGATGTAGGAATTCAATTCATGGCCATTGTTATCAATGGAATTACGCCCGTGAACGTCGTAAAAGTAATCGTATGTTTGTTCGGTAGCAAAATGGGCATCGGTAGCATACTGGTCAAGTTGTTCATTGGCATTGTCCCAATAATTATCATCATCGGTAAAATCAACAGCAGAACCGTAATCATCTGTATTTTGACAGTTGTATGTAGAAATGCCATTGCCGCGTCCGGTTTCCCGAAGACGATAAAGTCCGCTGTAACTATCGGTTGTGATGTTTCTGGGGCCCGAATACCCTGTTACAGCAGTTCCTTCTTCATCTGCTGTATGGATGCGTGATTGTGTATGCAAAATATTACCGTTTTCAGCATCTACATACGCATAATAGCGGCTGTATGGCTGAAGGGCAAACAGGTCAATTTTATAAGCAGCACTGAAGTGGTTGCTGTAAAGGTTCCCGTTTTGCGGAACATAAATTTTTTCAGGTACGGGTTTATTGTAGGTTTTACGATAAGGATTATTAATGCCTGTTTCAAAAATATACACTTCTGCATCCATGTATTCCATGGCGCTTTCCAGAGCTTTATCTGCTGTCAGGACAAAAGACCCCGATATTTGCGGATTTGATGCTATGTTGCCGTTCATTGATATACATTTCCCGTTTCTGCTATGGATAAGGTATGCAGAGTATTCAAGTGGAATATCATTGATGGTTTGAACATAGCGATTATGCTCTATGCCGAGTTTATCGCGAGAGCTGTTTGTTTTCTTTAAGCCTGCATTATCTGGTTTTACAAATTGCCGGCAATAATCTATTGCTTTGGATTTTGCAATGCGGGAACCTTCTCTGAATCGAATGTAATTTGGTACATCAGAAAATTTTTTGATGCGCACCATGTCAGCTCCGTTGGCAATGGCATTCGCGCGTTTCCCCGTAAGTACAACAGGATTCTGTTCCTGTGAAAACATTACAAGGCTTGCTGATAAAAACAGCAGGATTAGTAAACAACGTCGTATCATATGAAAAACATAATAATGTGTGTAACGTATAAATGATAATTGATGGAAAATGGTTGCACCAGGCAACCATTTTACTTATGCTTTAGTTTGAAAAACATAACCTGGACTTTCACTTATGCGATAATGATTACAGAATCAATATCAACATGAGCAAAACAGATAATGATGTTACTCAAACCGCATAATGTTTCTTTATATTGGCCAGACAGCGTTTATAACTTCTTTTGGTGTTACGCTAAGTACCGGGATGTATGAATTGTTTATCATTTGCCTTGCATAGGAGCCCATAAACAGATTTGATAATGCCCAGTTTTGTTCTGTCATGATAGCGATAAGATCAGCTTCGACAGTTTTAGCATACTCAATGGTTACATTGGTTATGTTACTCCCCACAATCAGGCTGTTTTCATGTTTAATATCATGTTCTTCGAAATATTTTGAAACCTGGTTGGCATACATTTTCAACGTGTTGTGGATGCCTTCGGTTGTAGATGATGTGACTTTCAAAATATGTACGGTTGAATCAAATTTTTTGGCTATACTGGCTACTATTGGCACTTTTTCGCGGGTTTCATTAGTAATGTCAATAGGCATGACAATGGTCTTGGGAGGTTTGAGGTATTTGCACGCCCTAAAGGAGAATACCGGACGAACAGTGCTTTCGATGATACGGTATGTATTGCTGCCGACAAAGTATTCATTCCATCCTGATTCTCCTTGTGTTGAGCCAATAATAACAGAATCTTCATGAGCTTCAGTTTGTTTTGCTATCTCATCATAAATGCGCCCGTTTTTTACGATGTAATCGAACGTGGCTTTTTTGTGCAATTTGTCTTTATAATCTTTAATGATATCCTCCATTTGCTCTGCAGCAATTTTCTTTTTCTCTTTCAACACGTTGCTATAAGGTTTTGTCATCCTTGGAATAACATGAATAAGTTGAAGATCTGCTTCATATTTATTTGCAATGTTAATTGCGTAATCCAAAGCACACAGAGAATACTCAGAAAAATCCAGTGGAACAATAATTTTCTTCATAAAAATATGTTTTTTCAGTTATTAATTTTAAATTGACATAAAGATAGCAAAAATTTTGTATTTTTCTACCTATTATGACAATGAATATGCTAAAAAAATCTAAATACATGACCATCGGCTTAATGTCCGGCACTTCGCTTGATGGTCTGGACATGGGGTTGTGTGAGTTTAGGCTGAATAATAAAACCTGGACTTATTCAATAGATTCCGCTACAACATCCAGGTATGATGTGGCTATGCATGATGCTTTAAATCAGGCACGTTTTATGTCTTCGGATGCATTAACGCGTTTGGATAAAACTTATGGAAAATGGATAGCCGGTGCAATAAATGACTTTCTTTCTCAACACCGGATAAAACACAATGATGTTGATTTAATTGCTTCACATGGTCACACGGTTTTTCATCAGCCGGATAAAGGGATTACACTCCAGATTGGTGATGGTGATGCCATAGCTGAACATACCGGGATTCCGGTTGTGTATGATTTCAGAACTGCAGATGTGAAATCTGGAGGACAGGGAGCGCCCCTTGTGCCTATGGGTGATGTGATGTTATTCAGAAATTATGATCAATGCCTTAACCTTGGTGGTTTTTCTAACATTACAGATAAACGTTGTGGTATTAAAGCCTGGGATATTTGTCCGGTCAATACGATATTGAATGATTTGGCTGCAACATGTGGAAGCCCTTATGATTATAACGGTAACATGGGTAGGCAGGGGAAGGTTATACAATCCTGTTTTGATAAGTTGGAAAACCTGCAATTTTATCATCAACCTCCGCCCAAATCGTTAGGCCGGGAATGGATAGACAAGTATGTGAAACCCATTATTGAAGATGCTCTGCAAAATAATACTGTAGAAGATGTGATGCGCACCTGGTATGAGCATGTGGCATGCCGGATAGCTGATGTGCTTCAGGGAAAGGTGCTGGTAACAGGAGGAGGTGCGCATAATCCGTTTTTGATTGATCTGATCAGGCAAAAAAGCAATGCTGTCATATATATTCCCGAACCTGAAGTAGTGGATTATAAAGAAGCCTTGATATTTGCTTTTCTGGGATTGCTGAGAATGCGAAATGAAAACAATATTCTTTCCGTGGTAACCGGTGCTTTACATGATCACAGCAGTGGAAAAATCGCTATCCCTTTTTGTATGAAATTACCTTCGTCTATACTATAACCTCAAACCACTTGCGGATTTGAGGATAATCTTAAAAAAATTAATTTTGACTTGATAAATAAATTTATTTTTTGTTACTTTGAATTATGTATTAATTTTATTTTGTGTACTTAAAACCTTATAT
>JAQIDD010000040.1 GCA_027858215.1 Candidatus Delongbacteria bacterium
GGGCTGACAGGGATAGTCCACGCCCTTTATTGAAATCTCAAAAGGCAGGACTGTAGCCAGAAGTCTGCTCCTGTCTCGGTTCAATTTTTATATATTATAAAACACACTATTATCCCGTCCCAAAAGTTTTGAACATATAATTGGCAATTCATTTTCTGCATAAAACCCTTGCTTTGAACCTATATTTTTTGTACAATTGGCCTAATATTACCTAATTTATGGCAATATTGTTTAAGAAATTTATAAAAATAGGTTCAATAACAGGAGGGTCGGTGGATTATGGATTGCCAAGACATAGTATTTTCACAAAAACAATCACAAAACCGTATCGAAAAGGCCTTACAGGTTATACCATCGTTGGCATTGAAGAAGATTTTATTTTTTTCTCTTTATATCCTTGGAGCAAAACTGAACAAAATAGCTTATTGTATTGAAATGCCAAAAGAATCAGGAAAAACTGTGATAAATAGAGTGATGAGAGATGGTATACCGGCTTTTCATGACCGACGGCAATCAGTAAAACCATATGAGATACAATCACCGCAGCCTCAAGCCCAGCAAATATCACTTTTAATTGAAAACGACTGTTGCATTATAATTTTTGGAAACACTAATCAGCGTTTAAGGATTCCGCTAAATCATAGAGTGCACCTCAAGTCTGTCCTATTATCATTATTTCAGGCAAATTTGTTGTCAGTTCAGACAGTTTCATCTGTGTTAGGAATTACTGAGGGTCATTGTCGGGAATTATCTACAAAATTAGCAAATGATGGAGTCACTGAAGTTCTTATTGACAAACGAAAGGGACAGACGCAAGATTTCCTTGTGGATTTGTCTGTGAAAGCCGAACTTATACAACATTTTGCGGCCAGAGCTGTCACAGGGCACTCCATTTCAAGTCAAGCACTAACAGAATTGATATATGATGCCCAAAAAAGAGCTATCTCACCACGCACGATACGTTGGCACATGAAAAAATTGGGCCTTATGAAGATAAAAAAGAGCCTTCCGGATTTAGTTGAGGCTTTAAAAAAAACTCCGAATCCTGATTATTAATGCCGGGGTTAATTTATCACGACTTCAAATTTTATCGGATATACAGCCAATTTCAAGAATAGCTCGTCGACAGATTGCTGTTACCCTTATAAATAAGGGGTATGCTTTCAATGCAGCTGCCATGCTTGTGGGGTGTAGTGTGTCCACAGTTGCTCGAAGCATCAAGCGCATGAACATTATCGGGGATTTGACTGATCGTTCGCGTTCTGGACGTCCTGCTATTTATACAGAAACATTCAAGCTCGAATTAACAGGATTTTATTGTCAGACACAGCCTTTTCCAAATTCAGGACGATGGACGTTGAGATGGGCCGCAATTCATTTGGCAGCAGATCCAGAAATTGTTAATGGAACTCCAAGTAAATCAACGATTCAGCGCATTCTTAAAGAAAACAATCTTAAACCGCACCAATCCCGGTATTTTCTACATATCACTGATCCCGACTTTTTCCCGAAAATGGAGCATCTGATACAGCTATATTTGAAACCTCCCCGAAATCTCTTCTTTTTTGACGAATGCCCGGGAATACAAATGCTCAAGCGCCTTGTCCCGGACCTTCGAACAGAAAAAACAGCGAAGCGCCTTGAAGAATTTGAATACATCAGAAACGGCACAATGAACGTTCTTGCCTTTTTTAATTATGCAAACGGAAAAGTACATGCTGAATGCCAGGCTGATCATAAAACAGACACCTTTCTGGCAACATTCAAGCGTCATGTTTCCACTTGCCCGGCAAACGAGACGATTCATTATGTCATGGATAATTTATCAACACAAAGTGGATATCCTTTTTGTCAAATGGTTGCTGAACTTAGCGGTATTGACTGTCCTTCCGAAAAAGAACTGGATAATTTGGAAAAACGTGTTGAGTGGCTGACGTCTATGAATAAACGGATTATCATTCACTTTACCCCATATCACGGTTCATGGCTAAATCTGATTGAGTTCTGGTTTGGTATCATGAATAAAAAAGTGTCAAATGAATCTTACGGCTCACCGGACGAATTAAAGGAAAGCTTTGAGGCTTTTTTTGAAGAGTGGAATACTCTGCTTGCACAGCCCTTTAAGTGGTCATATACTGGCAAAGGCTTACATAAAAAAGTTGTCAACAGGTTTACTGAAATGTTTAAACATGCCTCAAATCGACTTGAGATATCGACACTCACACAGCAGTTGCATTTGGCGAACAATCTATTTGATCATTATATTCATGAAGTGCCGGTCTAAGA
>JAQIDD010000169.1 GCA_027858215.1 Candidatus Delongbacteria bacterium
TTTGTGTTGTTGTTGGTTATTGTTCAGCAACAATTGTAATGGTTAAGTTAGTTTTAATTGGTTTTCCAGGCATCTCACCTACTTCAATTGTTGCCTGGTTTTTTTATGGCTGCATGTGAGATATGCTTACAACGGATTTTTAATACTGTGTTGCGAATGAAGATAGAGTCCAAGCTTACATCAATTACAACCTAAAAAAAAGTTATTAAAATACCGGTATTGATACCGCTTTTGGCATGAGTTTTTGCAGCGAAACAATGCAAAAATCCATGCCAAAAGCTACCTTATGTAGGTTATTCTTTTACCCTTCTTACCACATCAATGATGGTTCCATCCACCCATTTGATGGCAGCCACAATATCATCGGCAAGTTCGGGTTTTTTGGGTTTCCCGCAGATCTGTTCTGCTTCTTCTTTCAAATCCTGAATGCTTCGGATAGGTAAATCACTGCCTTTGAGTTTCTCTATCAGGTCTTTTCGTCTCGGATTGATGGCGATACCGCGTTCTGTGACCACTACATCAATCAGTTCTCCGGGACCGGAAATTGTTGTTACCTCATCCACTACCACTGGTATTCTGTCACGGAACAAAGGCAACGGCAATACCACGGTTTTTGAAAAAAGGCAATTCTGCCATCCACCAAGTCCATGCAAAAGATACCCATCTGAATGCGTTACCACGTTTGCATTGAAATTCACATCCACTTCGGTAGCACCAAGCACAACCACATCAACAATACCCGCAAAATTGCCTTTCCCATGGTAATTGTAGCTGGTAAACGGACTTGTCCACACATGCGACGGGTTATCGCGCATAGACCTTACGCCTTCCAGGTCAAACGTCTGACCGTCGAGAATATAATCCACCAGGCCTTCTTCAAGCATATTGACAAGGTATTTGTTGCTGCCACCCCGTGCAAAACGTGCTTTAATGCCTTTCTTGCGCATAATGTTGGCAAAATACTCTCCTACTGCCAGTGATGTGCCACCAGCACCGGATTGAAACGAAAATCCTTCATGAATTATCCCGGTTTGTTCACAAAATTTGGCTGTCAATTCGGCAAGATAAAGCCTGTCGGGGCTTTTTGTTATCCTGGTTGTGCCTGAAATTATCTTTTCGGGAATCCCGATTTTATCCATTTCAACCGTATAATCCACATAATTTCCCTGAATCTGCCATGGGATGCATGGAAACTCAACCATGTTGTCTGTTGCCACAATCACTTTATCAGCGTATTGGGAATCTGCCAGGGCAAAACCAAGCAATCCTGTGGCAGAATCACCATACAAGCCGTTGGCATTACCAAAAGAGTCAGCACAACCGGCACCAATCAGGGCAATATCAATTTCCACATCGCCGTCCTGTATGCCCTGGTATCGTCCGCCATGTGAGCGCAATATGCCGGTACCACGCATTTTTCCCAGGGATGTAAACCTTCCCAGCGGGCCGTTCATACTGCCTTCAATGTGATGAATTGTGCCGTCCTCAAGGTATTGCAACAAATGTTCATGACAGGGAAATGATGCCGAAGGGACCCAGCGTATGTTCTTTACTCCCATTTTTTTGACGGTATCAAACAACATATTGGCCAGCAAATCACCGTTTCGAAAATGATGATGCGTTGATATGGTCATGCCGTCTTTCAGTCCGCATTTTTTCAAAGCTTCTTCAAGGTTTTTTACCTGCTTGTTACCATCTTCAGGATAATCAGCACAGCTGGCAATTTTCGGTGCATGTTTTCTTCCTGTGGGCCGGTATTTGCCAACGCCTTTGAAGGGAACTTGTTTTTGACCGTTTATTTCATCAGGGACCATGCGTCCCAATGCATTTTTTATCAATTTAGCTGACATATGCTTTCCTCCAGTCTTTTGAAATGAGATTAAATTTTAAAGCCAATTCAATGGTTTTATTGGCACGTTTTACCACGGGCGGGTCAATCATTTTACTGCCCAGAGCCACAACTCCAAGGCCTTTTTCTTCAGCTTTAATGGCTGCATCTGCAATTTTGCATGCCTTTTCAATTTCTTCTTCCGTAGGCTTGAAACAATTTTTAATGACAGGAATTTGCCGTGGATGAATGCATCCCATGCCTTCAAATCCCATCATTTTTGAATTCATAACATTTTTTGTCAATCCCTCAGTATCCTCAACATCTGAAAACACCGAATCAATGGGTTGTATCCTGGCCGCTTTTGCGGCATTCACAATGCGAAAACGTGCCCATTCAGATTCTTTACCTTCTGATGTCCGTTGAGTGCCAATATCAGCCGTATAATCTTCAAGCCCAATAGCAAGGGCAACAATGGATGTGTGGGCATTTGCAATTTCATATGCTTTTTCAATGCCCAATGCCGATTCAATGATGGGCATGATATACACCGGATTTTCAGGATTGATGTTTTTGATTTCTGCGGCTACTTCTTTAATGTAGTCAGCAGACTCTGCTTTAGGAACCAATATCAAATTAGTATTGTGAGGAATAACATATTTCAGATCTTCGATTCCCATTTTCCCCTGGTTGATACGCACCATGCGTTCAGCGCCGTAAAAATTTAACACACACAATGTATTTCTGATAAGCAGCCTGGCTTCTTTTTTCCTTGCCGGTGACACAGAATCCTCCAGATCAAGTATCACACCATCCGGGCAATGTATGCCGGCATTGATCATCAGGCTGGGTTTGTTACCAGGCAAATACAAGCGGGTAAACCTGAAGCGGTCGGATTTGGTAGCATACTTATTGTCAGGATTAAAACGCGGCAAATATGCTTTATCCGTGTCAATAAGCTGTTTGATGGCTGCCTCCATACGCGCTGCAATAATATAATCAAGTGCTCCGGAGTCCGAAATAGCCACACTGGCATGTTTGATATCAAAGTGTTGTAATATATCATTGACAGTAGCCAGTATATCATCACCATACATCGCCTTCACTTTACTTTTCAGGTTTACCTCAAGACCTCCTTTATCACGTAATTCCAGTTTTATCAGACAGTCAGACCTGACTTTCGGCCCTTCATTGCCTGCAGTAGCAATTTTCTTTGTCATATTTCTTCCAAATTGATTCTTCACAAAGATAAAAAACACGAAATCAAATCACAAGATTTTATTAAAACCTCAACATGCCATGTGACATGCTTTCTGTCCCTCAT
>JAQIDD010000179.1 GCA_027858215.1 Candidatus Delongbacteria bacterium
TGAATAACCCATTTTATTGTTTATATTTTATAAAAATCTTGCCCTACAGCATTTTATTTCAAATTTGTAACAATCCCGGGCAACGAAACCTTAAAAAGATTTGTCTTACCTATGTGTTAATGGGCAAAATAATTTTGAGAAATACATATTTTGTTGTAATATTGTATAAACAAAAAAATAAAATATTATTAATCTTAGTTAATTATGAAAAAACTTGGTTTTCTGATGGTTGTAATAACAGGATTTGTTTTTATCAGTCATCCTGCCTCCTCTCAGAATAAATTAGATGAGGGTTTTATCATCAGTGTTGATGATGTTACAGGTCTTTTTGTTGAAAAAGATGATGACGTCATGATGATAGAAACGTTTTATTTGGAAAATTTTCCCGAAGAAAAAAGCTCCAAACCACTCCATGAAAAAATAAACCAAATGGACGGCGTAGTAAAGTTTGGAATAGCCAGTGGTTCTGAAGAATACAATAACCAAAGAAGGTGTTATCTAAAATTAAAGAAGACAGATTACACAGATAGCTTCAAAAAAGTGTTAACCACTATCCCTGTAAAATACATTGTTGAAAACGGTGAACAATTAAGCATTGACGAATGCATTGAAAAGATTAATCGTAAAAGATAAAACGTATGCAACTCATAAAAAAGATAATAACAGGCTTTACATTGATATTGATAATCTCAAGTTTTAATATCAGTAATATTTTTGCGCAAATAACAGCTCCTAACGCAACAGAATCATTCTCGACAGATTATAGTTCAGGCTATATCGATGCCGGAGGTGAAAATGATTTGGTTTTTGTGTTTTGCGGCGATCAGGATGAACCGGATATTGGCGAATTGGAAGTGGAAAATGCAACAGGATGCAGCGTAACCTGGTTCCAGTTTGATGGTGTAAGTTATCAACCGATGGGTATTACCGGCATTACTGCCAGCGGCCTAACCTCCGGTGGTTATATGGCACAGGTTGAGTGTGCTGGTGTTGTTAACTGTTACCGTGCGTGGGTTTGGGTAAATCAGACATTTGTTAATGTCGAAGAAATAGACCCCAGTTGTGAAGAATTCACCCTCCATGGAGAAGTGGACCCCCTTGATACTGAGTTTGATATTGTGGATCCCCCGGGAATGAATTTTGAAGTGGATGAAGAAACCGAAATACTGGTTTGTTTCTGGGCTGATCATACGTATGTGTCTGATATTGGGTTTTACCTTAAAGCTCCCGGCCACGAAGCAGATGAACCTGAATACCCTGTGAATTCCGATGGAAATCACGCTGTGGTTGAATTGTTGCCGCCGGTGTCTAATTGGGGCGATAATACATCAACCGGGAGCACAAGTATTCCTGCCTCCGCCCTTGGGTGTTCAAATCCCGATGATGTCAATACCGTTTGTCAAAGCGGTAACAATATTGAAAATTTTTGTTTTTCGTCACAATTCGATGCGGGGAATCCCACATTAACTCCCTGTGTATGTGATATGTCAGTGCCTTTAGCAAACACTTATGCTTCTGTTGGCCCATGGGATGCCATTTACGGCTTCAATGCCGGCGATGATGGGTGGGCTGTTCAAATTTACGATTGTGAAGAATTCGATTATGGATCACTAAATCAGGTGCTAATAAATTTCACTGCTGAAACCGAATGTGGTGAAACATCATTTATTTATAATTCCGGTGATATTTCAGGCTTACCCAGTTCGGAAATTAATGACAATTCATGTGATGCGGCAACGGCATCTTACTTCATTGTGCCGCCGGAAGATCCGCCCGGAGCTTATACCGTAACATCATCAATTACTGAATACCTTTGGACATGTGATAACACATCCTTTACATCAACAGACCTGGACCCAACACTAACTCCGGGAACACCTGCTTATCCAACCGAAACAAGCAATTTTTTACTTCATGCAACAGAAACCATTGATGTAATAGGGTCTCCATCATGTGAGCAGACAGCTACTGAAGAATTCATTACATTACCTGCTGATGCTACCATTTCCCCAATTGCACCCATGTGTGCAGACGATTCTCCGGTTCAAATTAATGTGGCTGATCCGGGAGGTGAATTTTCTGTGGGAGCTGGTACAGATTCCGATGCTGTGCAGAATGGAATATTCTATCCTGAAGTAGCAGGACCAGGTACTCATACCATCTATTATGATATTAGTGAACCTTGTCCTGACAGTGATGATATAGACGTTATCGTTTATGAAAACATTGAAATACAGAATTTTTCTGATAATGTGTGCGATGGAGCTGATGAAAATTATACCGTCTCTTTTGATGTTGTGGAAGACCCGGGCGGCAGTCCTGCCGAGTTTCAAGTTAATGACGGAGGCGGATTTGAATCCGATACGGGTAGTTTTTCGCAAGATTTTCCATCTGCCAATAATTATAACCTGACAGTTACCGATTTACATAATTGTGATAACATTGTTTTGGAAGGATACACAGATTGTGGTTGTACTACTTATGCTGGTACAATGAGTTCCCTTCAGATGGTAAATTTATGTGAAGGTGAATGTACAGGAGGAGCTGTTGGGCATGAGGGAAATCAGGCGCTTGATGCTAACGATGTATTTGAATTTATTTTACATGACGGGTCAGAATATCCGGCAGATGCAACATCCATCATTGACAGAAATTCCACCCCGGATTTTTGTATGACCGGTGGAATGACGTATGATACAACGTATTATATTTCTGCTGTTTGCGGTAACGAAGAAGGAACAACTGGACATGTTGTGAGCGATCCATCATCGGACCTGTGCTACAGCCAGTCAACAGGCACCCCGGTAGTGTGGCATGAAAATCCCGTCGTGACAATCGACGAAACCAATGTATCTGTTTGTGGACTTACTGTTGATCTCACTGGTTCAGTACCAACTGCAGGTATGGGTACTTGGATATCGGATTCAAGTTTTAATGCCATTAGCGGAACGACAATTCATGATAATGTAGTATCCATATTGGCAGGAGACGGGTATGGTGAATATCTGTTTACCTGGGAGATAGATAACAATCAATGTACAGGCTCAGATGATGTAACGGTAAATTTCAATCAAACACCAAATGCTTATGCTGGTAATGATACCACAGTGTGCGGAAGTTCTGTGGAACTGAATGCTGAATACAGCATAACAGGGGCAAATGGGTATTGGTCTGCAGAAGGAGTTAATTTTTCACAACCAGCTTCCCCAAATGCTACTGCTACATTAAGCAGTGGAAATTATGGCACCTATGTGCTTACATGGACAGAATCAAACTTGGGTTGCAGCGATGATGATTACCTTTCTGTTACATTTGTTGAACAACCGCAACCAACGGTTTCCAATAGCAGTGATGTAACTTGTGGGTTAACATATAACCTCCATGTTGATAATGTGATGGGTGAAGGTACATGGACAGCCTGGGAAGACGGAAATCAAGTTTACCCCACTTTTGATGATGACACCTCCCCCACTACAATTGTAACCATTAATGGATATGCCGGAGGCCACTCCAGAAGCATTGATTTTCAATGGGAAGAAACCAATACGGCTTATGGTTTACCATGTACAAATTCTGTAATTACAACCATAACTTTTTACCAGGAACCTTTTGCCAGTGTTGGAGAAACAGATTATGATGAAGTTTGTGGCAATCAATATACTTTTGATGCTGACACAACCAACTACGGATGGGCGTTTGGAAAATGGATTGCTAAGGATATTGGAATAATTGAATGGATACCTGATAATAACATTCCTGATCCAACAGTAACCATTCAACCTGGAGCATTTGGGGATTCTGCACATGTTGAAGCTGAATTTATCTGGCGCATGACTAGTGACACCAGCAGTTCCACTGCAAGTTGCACCGACCTGGATACCATAAGTGTCACTTTTTATAAAAAACCAAACGCTAACGCTGGAAGTGATGATTCAATCTGTGGTTTACAATATGACCTTGAAGCTTTTTACAATCTGCCTGAAACTGATGGTTATACCCCTTATGGATTTTGGACTGCTTATAACGATACAAATCCCGGAACGGCAAACTTCGCCGATTTTGAAAGCCCTGCAACCATGGTTAATGTCAGTCAACCAGGGGATTATTACTTTATCTGGAGAGAAAACAATTCGTTGAGATCAAGCTGTAACGACAGAGATACTGTCATGATTGAATTTAAAGAAAAACCGGTAATCTCTGCGGGGGAAGATTTTGATGTCTGTGGTAAAAACACAAGCATGAACGCCGTTTCAGCAGGATTTGACGGTAATTGGTTAGATGTTCCAGGGGCTACTTATGATAATCCCAACGATCCAAATACAAGTGTTTCTTATCATGCAGGTTATGGCGATATAACCTTTATCTGGCAGGAAGCCAATGAAGAATGCACCAGTAAAGATACAGTCGTAGTGACATTTTGGCAAGAACCTAATGCCCAACTGGCTATGGATGCCGAAGACACAGCCGTTTGCGGCCGTAAGTTCAACCTGCGTGCCGAAAATCCCGGCAGTGGCGTTAACGGCAACTGGGTGGCTAATCCAAGCAACAGTGTGGATTTCTATTTCAATACATACAACGATACCGTTGAAGTAACCTATTATGGGTATTATGATTTTAATTGGGTGCTTAGCAATCATCCTGCCAATGAGCCCCCCACATTCTGTTCTGACACATCCGAACCATGGACAGTACACTTTATTGAAATACCACAGGCCAATGCCGGCAATGACACCCTGTTTTGTGGTTTGTCTGGGCAGTTGGAAGCTGAATTCGCAACTTCTACTTCCACAGGACAATGGGCTGATTTCAGTGGTAACATTACAT
>JAQIDD010000158.1 GCA_027858215.1 Candidatus Delongbacteria bacterium
ATGAAGGAGAGGTCATAGACAATGTCAAAGCTTTTGATGTGGATATGAAAACAGAACTGGCAAAAACACCTGACAAAAGAAAATTACCGCTTTTTATAGGAAAAACTGATGATGGTGAAACAAAATATGTGATCCCTTTGCGGGGAAAAGGCCTGTGGGGGCCGATATGGGGGTATGTTTCACTGAATGACGATTACAATACCATATATGGCTCCAGTTTTTCACATGATTCTGAAACGCCCGGCCTGGGGGCTGAAATCAATACCCCAAATTTTGAAAATCAATTCAGAAACAAACAAATTCTGAATGAAAACGGTGAATTTGTTTCTGTGGATGTTGTAAAAGGCGGGAATCATGATGATGATGTCAATGCTGTGGATGCCATAACAGGAGGTACCATTACCAGCTATGGACTAAGAGATATGTTGAAAAATGGTATAAAACCATACTTGAGTTATTTCAATAAGCAAACACAAAAATCTATAGGAGAATAAACTTATGAGTGAAATGAAAGAGCCGTTATTTTCCGTAAAAAACATGCAACTGCTCAAAGAGCCGTTTAACAAAAATAATCCCATTACCGTTCAGGTGCTTGGGATATGTTCGGTCCTGGCAGTTACTGTTCAGTTGAAACCCTCTGTGGTTATGGCACTAAGTGTTGTCTTTGTCATGGGGTTTAGTAACCTAATTGTTTCTTTTTTAAGAAAAACCATCCCGGTAAGGATACGAATTATCCTGCAACTTATGGTGATTGCATCACTGGTAATCATTGTTGACCAGGTGTTGAAAGCCTTCCTTTTTGATGTGAGCAAACAATTGTCTGTCTTCGTCGGGCTGATAATTACTAATTGTATTATTATGGGAAGGCTTGAGGCATTTGCCCTGCAGAATAAACCCTGGCCTTCCTTGCTTGATGGACTTGGAAACGCTGCAGGTTATGGTGCTATCCTTGTTATTGTCGGATTTTTACGTGAATTGTTTGGTTCCGGCACAATATGGGGATACCAGGTTGTGCCACAGGGGTTGTTTAATATTGGATATGAAAATAATGGCTTGTTTATTCTTCCGCCAATGGCATTGATCATTGTTGGAATCATTATATGGATACAACGCTATAAAAATCGTGAACTCATTGAAGAAAAATAATTGCCATGGAAAATCTGTTTAACATATTTGTAAAAGCTATTTTTGTTGAGAACATGGTGTTTGCCTATTTCCTGGGCATGTGTTCTTACCTTGCTGTTTCAAAAACAGTTAAAACATCTGTTGGCTTGGGAATAGCCGTGATATTTGTGTTGGGCATTACCGTGCCAATCAATTACCTGATACAAAATTACTTTTTGGTAGATGGTGCACTGTCATGGATTAGCCCTAAGTTCGCTGATGTTGATCTGGGGTTTTTACGGTTTATCATTTTCATTGCTGTGATTGCCTCCATGGTCCAACTGGTGGAAATGGTGATTGAAAAATTTTCCCCCACATTGTATGCCAACCTCGGTATCTTTTTGCCCTTGATTGCGGTGAATTGTGCCATACTGGGTGGTTCCCTTTTTATGGCAGAACGTGAATACAATACTATTGCAGAAGCAACTTCATACGGCCTTGGTTCAGGTGTGGGTTGGTTTTTGGCTATTGTGGGTATCGCTGCAATCCGGGAAAAGATTAAATATTCCAATGTGCCGGCTCCACTCCGGGGGCTTGGTATTACCTTTATCATTACAGGCCTGATGGGCATTGCTTTTATGGGCTTCATGGGAATTGAGTTGTAACCTCACAAAACAAATTGAATTATGATATTATTGACAAATCAGATAATTGTTATCGCTGCCGGCATTGTCGTATTCCTGGTTGTTATCTTGATTTTGGTAATGGTTTTGATTTATGCCAAGAAAAAACTTACCCCGCAGGGAGAGGTTTATATCACCATCAATGATGATAAAGAAATCAAAGCAAGCCCCGGTTCAAATCTACTGGATACGCTGGCTCAACAGGAATTATATTTGCCTTCTGCATGTGGAGGACAGGGCACATGTGGTACCTGTAAATGCCAGGTGTTTGAAGGGGCCGGAGAGATACTCATGACTGAAACCGGTTTTTTTAGCCGTAAGGAACAGAACAATTACTGGAGACTCGCCTGCCAGGTAAAAGTCCGTAATGACCTGAAAATTGGGGTGCCTCCCGAATTTCTTGACATTAAAAAGTGGGAGTGCGAAGTGGTTTCAAACAAAAATGTGGCCACCTTCATTAAAGAATTTGTGGTTAGATTGCCCGAAGGTGAAAGCATGGATTTCCGACCGGGTGGATATGTGCAGATTGATGTGCCTAAGATAGAAGTGGATTATGAAAAAGACATTGACGTTGATGAAGAATACCGGGAAGATTGGGATAAACTCAACCTGTGGGATTTGAAAATGAGAAACCATGAGCCAACTTTCAGGGCTTATTCCATGGCTAATCATCCTGCCGAAGGAAACATCATAAAACTCAATATCAGAATTGCCACACCACCATGGGATGCAAAAAAGAACAGGTTTAAAAACGTCAACCCGGGCATTTGTTCATCCTACATATTTTCACGCAACCCCGGTGATAAAGTGACCATTTCCGGCCCTTACGGGGAATTCTTCATCAAAGAAACCAACCGCGAAATGATGTACATCGGAGGAGGAGCAGGGATGGCACCTTTGCGTTCACATATTTTCCATCTGCTCAAAACCCAAAAATCAGACCGCACAATTTCATTCTGGTACGGTGCGCGATCCAAGCGTGAAATGTTTTATGAAGATGAATTCAGGGAACTTGAAAAAGAATTCCCCAATTTCTCATTCCACGTTGCCCTTTCTGATCCGCTGCCCGAAGATAACTGGGACGGACCAACCGGATTCATTCACACGGTGGTTGAACAGGAATACCTCTCTAAACTCGAGGAACCCGATGAAATCGAATATTACCTGTGCGGACCTCCATTGATGAATGATGCTGTGCTCAAAATGCTGGATGACTATGGGGTGCCTGAAGAGATGATCGCTTACGACGATTTTGGAGGATAGATGAAACATCATTACTCAATAAAAATCATACTTGTATTGATTACCGGAATTTGGTTATTTTCTTGTAACCAGAATGAAGAAAACTATTATAAATACAGGGGAGAAATCCAGGGCACCTATTTTACTGTCATTTATGAGGCTGACAGTGATTATGCCCCACAAATTGATTCCTTACTTAAACGGTTCAATCAAAGTTTGAATAATTACGACTCAACCAGCCTGATCTCTCAAGTCAATCGCAACGAGCATGTAAAAACAGATTCATTGTTCAATGCCATGTTTGCGGCTGCAAGGGAAGTGTGGGAGGCCTCAGGTGGTTATTTTGACATTACCATTGCTCCTTTGGCCAATGCATGGGGATTTGGTTATAAATCCGGACATATGCCTGATTCCACAGAAATTGACAGCCTGATGCAATTTGTGGGCATGGAAAATGTCTATCTTGAAAATGATGTTGTGGGCAAGCTTGACGAGCGCGTTGAAATCATTGGCAATGCCATAGCAAAAGGCATGTCTGTGGATTATCTGTCACACTATTTTGAATCAAAAGGAATAAAAAATTACCTTGTTGATATTGGTGGAGAAATCAGGGCAAGGGGTAAATCTCAAAAAGGAAAAACATGGATTGTCGGTATTGACAAACCCATTGTTGACAGCATGGCAAAAAAAAGAGAAATAGAAGGAAAAATTTCATTGGATGATATGGCCGTTGCTACATCGGGAGATTATAGAAAGTATAAAATTCAAAACGGAGTAAGGTACGGGCATTCCATCAATCCCAAAAAAGGGTATCCGGCAGGGTCAGAGATTTTGTCAGCAACGGTTATTCATCCCCAATGCATGTATGCAGACGCCTGGGCCACTGCTTTTATGGCCATGAAAACACCGGAAGAAGCCCTGAAAATGGTCAACAAAAACGATGAATTGGAAGCCATGTTTATTACACAGAATGAAGATGGAGCATACATCATACATACATCCCCCGGATTTGATGAGCTTATTCCATAATATCTGAGCTTATAAAAAGCGTTCTAAGCATGTTATTTTGAACAGATTCGTCTTCAGAAAAACCCCGTTATCTCCGCTGTCTTTTCCGTTGCTTGCTGCCCTTTTTCTTTTTATATGTGTGTTCCTTTTTATATGCATGCTCCTTTTCCGGCCTGGCTTTTACTTTGTTATCCGGCTTTGATATCTCTACTACCAATTTTGTATCATGGTAATAGGTGTCATTGAACGCATTGAGCACTTGTGTGGTAAACGCTTCTTCCACTTCGAAAAACGAAAATTTGCGCATGATGTCAATCTTCCCGATCTCAATATTACGGTTACGTGTGTTTTCATTGATCAGGCCAATCAGGTTATGCACCTTGATGTTCTGTTTTTCACCTATGTTGATGAAAAACCTGGTAAACCCGGATTCCGCTACCGGTGACTTCTTGTAAATTTCTTTTCCGTTTGGTCTTTCCTTGTTTTTCCTTTCCTTGTTTTTCCGTTTTGGCTTGTTCTCTTTTTCAGGCGCATTGAGGTCTTTCGCATTTTTGTAATATTCCACAAAACGATTGAATTCAAGAAAGATAAGCCGTTTCAATAATTCATCCCGGTCAAGCCAGTCCAGTTTCTGTTTGATTTCTTCCCAGTAAGGGGCAATTTTTTCCTCATCAACAACAATTTTTTCAATGTTGTCCATGAGCGTGTATAAACGTTTCTGTACAATATCTTCACCCCGTGGTACGGATTTCCTTACGATTTTCTGCCCGGTAATTTTTTCAAGGCTTTGTATTTTTCTGCCTTCACGGCTATGAGAAATGATAAGGGATTTTCCTTTCTTTCCGGCTCGGCCTGTTCTTCCACTGCGATGGATGTACATTTCAAGTTCATCAGGGAGGTTATAATTCACGATGTGTGTGAGGTCGTGAATATCAAGGCCACGAGCAGCAACATCGGTAGCCACCAGCATCTGGATACTGTGATTGCGAAAAGCATGCATTACCTGGTCACGTTGCGCCTGTGATAAATCGCCGTGAATGGCATCAGCAGGATACCCGTCTTCAATCAGCTTTTGTGCAACATCACGGGTTTCGGCACGCGTGCGGCAAAACACTATCCCGTATATGCCGGGGTTTATGTCAAGGAGACGTTTCAGGGTAAGATAACGGTCAGCGGCACGTACCGTATAAACTTCATGTTCCACATCTGCCGTCCCGGTGTTTTTTTTGCCGATGACAATTTCCACCGGGTTATCCATGTATTTTTTGGTAAGCTGCCTTACGCCTGAAGGCATAGTTGCCGAAAACAGCAGTGTCTGTTTTTCTTTTGGCGTGTCTTTCAAAATGGCATCCAGGTCTTCACGAAACCCCATGTTCAGCATTTCATCGGCTTCATCAAGGACGAGCTGACGGATGTGTGTCAATGAAAGTTTCCTGCGTTTTATCATATCGAGCGTACGGCCCGGCGTGCCCACAATGACCTGCGGGTTGGATTTAAGTCCGTTGATTTGTGTGCTGATGCTGGCCCCACCATAAATGGCAAGGGTTTTAAAACCTTTTACATATTTACTGTATTGCTTAAAATCTTTACAGATTTGCAGACACAATTCCCTCGTCGGGCACAGGATAATGCATTGGACCGCCTTCGTGTTTACATCTGTTTCCTGGATAATTGGCAGCCCAAAACCCGCTGTCTTGCCGGTTCCGGTTTGTGCAAGGCCAATGATATCGCCTTTTCCTTCTAATATTTCTGGGATAACTTTTTCCTGTATGCCTGTTGGTTTTTCAAAACCAAGCTCAAAAACAGCCCTGAGGATATCCTCCCTCAGTTCCATATCTTTAAATTCTGTCATTCATTATGTTTTATTCTGACCAACGCTTGTTAAGTCGGAAGTTAAAAATTCAATGTGCTGATCATGTTGGCCAGGTAACCTGCGGCAGCATGTATATCGGGTACAAAGGTACAATAAATAACAATGCTTATCACAAGTATGTCAAGATATTGACAAAAAAATTATGACCGGGCATGTTTTTTATGATACATGTTATGAAGATAATACAATTACCGGATTGGGTTATTATTGTTCAGTACACAAAAGCAACGAAATGCAGGTTTTTTGTTGGATGCCATTTATCAAAATCCCACAATTTTTTTTACCCAACATTTCAAAGCCTTCAATAATTTCATTACCTTTGATAAACTAAAGATATTATGAACCAATAAATACAATTATTGACAAATGATTATTAAATATTTACAAGAGCTTAAGGGTGTGTATATACACTAGTTAGGGGCAAGTTTAAAAAGAAAAATTGCACAAAACAAAAATGGTAAATTATGATCTACTTAATAATACTTCTTATACTATTCATAATAATTGCATTTATTATTGGAAAAAATAATGACACAAAAAACAGTAAACAAAAAACAAGTAATAATAAAATTGATTATGAGAATGTTCAAATATCAGAAACAAAGGATTCAACTAAAATAACCTTTAAAAACAAAGCTGGTTACATTAACGGAAAACATTACACAGAATATGTTGATGACATTAAAGAACTTAAAAGACAAAATAAACTCCAAGAAGCAGAAAATATACTGCTAAAAATCATTGAAGCCTTAAAAGCTGAAGCTAAAGCAGAAGGACCCCATTGGTTTTTAGCTCCGTGGTATTTTGAACAACTTGCAATTATTTATCGAAAACAGAAAAGTATTGAAAAAGAAAGATATATTTTGGAGCAGTATTTAAATCTGAACAAAATAGATGGAAAGGGGGAGACCCCATTAGAAGTAAGATATAGAAAGGTTAAAGAAATGATAAAAAAACAATCAGAATAAAAATGCAGCAAGAAAATAGCCTACATAAATCACTTATAGAACTATTTCAATTATTAAAAAATAGGTTTTGCAAAGAAGATTATATTGTGTTAAATAAATTTGCAATATCCTTTCTTTGGAAATTTCATCTCTCAGAATATCACAAAGAAGAAATAAGTGACGCATTCATCCGGGAATTATCTTGCTCAGTACAAACAGAATATATTGATTCCTTAATAGG
>JAQIDD010000014.1 GCA_027858215.1 Candidatus Delongbacteria bacterium
AAGCGCAGCCCATCCGATGCCTTTCTCCAGACGCAGGTCACGGGCAGGCAGCAAAAATTGTGTCAATTCCGGGATTTCACTTCCGGTCAACAATTCCAACATCAACAATGCTGTTTTCCTGGACTGCTCTACTTCATAAATTTGCTGTTCAATGCTCATTTTGGTAACTTCCAGTTCTTTCACAGAGGCAGGCAAGATCATATCATTTTCGACGGCAACCCGGATTTCTTTCAGTTTATCCTCAATTCCCGCCTTCTGAATTTCAAACACATTGATTTGCTCCTGCAACATAAGCACAGAAAAATACAAGGCATTCACTTGTTGTCTGAGAGCATACAAGTCCACGTAGATTTGCTGCTTTTCAATGCGGCCGGCAATGTCTTCAATTTCTTTGGCCACGGATGTCGCTCCACCATCCCATATCACCTGTGATAATTCAGCATACACTTTGTACTGGTCTTTTGAAATGTCGGGGGTTTCAAAATCAAACATGGGGTTGTCTATTTCCAGTTTTGTCACATCCGATTGCCATGTAGCCTGTCCGCCAATATTCAGTTGCGGCAGGTAATTGGTGTTAAGTGATTTCATTTTGATGGATACCGCTTCAGATATCAGCGCCGGGTTTTTCATGGTTGGGTAATTTTTTTGCAGCCTGTAATAACATGTATCTATGGTAATAAAATCTTGCGCTGCGATGCTTGCAACCAAAAACATCAACTGTATTAATAAAACCGTTCTTTTCATAATCAAAGCTTAAGCTTTTATGGCATTGATGACAAAATCTGCCAGGTTTTCTTTCCTGTGACTTATCATGGATTGGAAATCGTTCTCATCCATGCTGTAAAATCCTTTTAACAATGGCTTGGCAGCAAAAGGAAAAACACTTAAACTCAGAATATTCAGAAATAAATCATGCGGGTCAACATCCTTGCGAATGATTCCCATGTGCTGTTCGTTATTCACATCACTGTAAAATTTCTTTCTTACCACCTGGATGCGATCCACCGGATACAGGTCTATCAATAGTTCAGGCGCTCTCTGTATCTCATTGAGCATAAACAAGGGCAGCAATTTATTTTTCATCAGGATTTCCTGGTGTTTTTTGAAGAAACTACGGATGCTTTCAAATACGGTTAAATTGTCTTCAAAAATTTGAATCATGCCTTCAATCATTTCAATCAACACCCGTTCAAAAACAGCATTAAATAATTTCTCTTTTGAACGGTAATAATAATGCAATAAGGCTTTATTCAAACCTGCCCTATCGGCAATTTCCTGCATGCGTGCACCATCAAAACCCCGTTCCATAAACACTTCCGAAGCAGCCTTTAAAATAACGGCTTCCGTTGATTGTGGCGTATCTGAATTAATAATGTTGTTTGCTCTATTCATAATATATGCTTGATTAATTTTTTTGGTCGATTCTCAAATTTAATGGGACAACATAATGGCACGATTGTTTTATCCATATGGTTTAACTGTTTAATTTAACCAACTGGGCAAATAAAATCATCTTTTTGTTGATAACAAAATTTTTTTTGGATTAATTTTTGTTATAATTTTAATGTTTTGTTAAACCTTTTTAGTGTATTCACGTATTGATATATTGATGCAGATGTTAAAACACATAAATGCCTTGCCGGTTCTCATGCTATTGTTGATTATGAGTAACACCGGCTATGCTCAAAAGGTATTCAGTTGTGAGTACCGAAGCGATGCAGATTTCAAGGTGTTTGTAGTGGATTATCGCAGTGATGCCGATTTGATTGTTTACAAGTGTGATTACAGCAGCGATGCACAGGGCAATGAAGGATTATGGTATTTTTGTGAATACCGCAGCGACGCCGACAAGAAAATATTTTTTGTGGATTACAGAAGCGATGCGGATTTAAAAATATTTTTTGCAGAATACAGAAGTGATGCCGGTTGGCAGAATACAGAGAAAAAACATATAATGTATTAACTTTATAAAAAATTTGAACTATGAAAAAATTGATTGTCTTTGCAGGAATTTTATTTTTTGTTCTCATCAGCATCAACGGCATGGCACAAAAAGTGTTTGCCGCTGACTCCAAATACGATGCTGATATTAAGGTATATGTTGCAAGCAGCAAGTATGATGCTGACCTTGTAGTGTACAAAGTATCTTCCAAGTACGATGCTGATGACAACAAAGGCCTCTGGTACTTTAGCGATTTCAAATACGATGCCGACAAAATAATTTGGTTTGCGGATTCCAAGTACGATGCCGACCTTATCATTTATTTTACCGACAGCAAATACAACGCTGAATGGCGGGATTCGAGCAAGAAACATTTGCTGTATTAGCATAAAGCTTTTATGGTAGCGATAGCCCCAAAAAACGGGGCTTTTTTTATGAAAAAATCCAGATTCATCATCATACCCATCATTGCGCTGCTGGTTTGCATCGTTCCGGTGTATTTTATCACTAAGAGCGGAATCAACACATTAAACAGCCATTTCCTTCGGGGCACAGATGAGCCGGTAAGCAGAAACGACATTGAATATGAAGACGTTGGTTTTTTATGGCAAAAAGGAAATCCGGCAGTTTCTTTCAACGGCCTTTTAATCAGAAAACCAGAAAACAGCAACGACACCTTGTTTTACGCCGAACATGTGGTTATCAGCACCGATTTAATACACAAAAGCAAAAGTGGCACAGGCATAAAAATCATTTTGCTGTCGCCGCAGATTCACATGTATCCCGGTACCGTGTCCGGAAGTCAGGACATGCCGGAAATGCCTGGACAGGCAAGCATAACATCCACACCAACAATCCTTGTTGCCAATTTATCAATTCATTATCACACTGAACCACAAACAAAGGTCATTGAAGGCATCCATCTGAAAGCAGAACCCGGGCACAACAACATCCACATACAAGCCAAACACCGGGATTCACCCAATTATGTTTTTCATGGTGGTACGCATTTTTCAGCCCGGGGCGGACGGTATTGTTTTGACAGCAGTTACATCAATTTGAACGATGTCAGGCTAATGAATCTAAACATGCAGATTCATCCCCATCGCCGCAGCGCCACTGATATTTCATGGGAAGCCTGGCTTGACAGCACCCGGCTTGATCCTTTATCCACCGACAGTTTACAACTTCAAGGCTACCTGGCTTATCATTCTTCAGGAAAACACACTGAAAATACACACCATGAACAAACCAGCATTGACTTATGCACCCGTTTGACTACCACACAGGGCAGCATTGATACGCTGACGGTTCAAATGGACAAACAGCAGAACAAAACATTGACAGACAACTCATCAGCGTCGCTATTTACCCTGTATGTGATAAATTATCCATCGTATATGCACCTGAAAACCGAACACAAACACACTCCCGATACGTTGTTTCATATATTCCAGCACCGGGCAGCTATGAAGCTGGCTGACTTCAACATTTTCAATGTTCCGGGTTTGCAAGGTAATATGGAGGCAGGATATAGATATGCCTCTTATGGAAAAACAAAACGGTACATCTCCGGTGATTCCAAAGCCAATATTCAATGGGACCATAACCAAAAAACGCATTATCTCACACATCATGCAGGAAACACAGGCAGCGAATGGATGTTGACCAACAGCAAACACGATGCGTCAGCTAACATTCAGATAACAGGTTGGTTTAATCACCTGTTCCACGATGCACATGCCATCTTTGATATGGATATATACACCCGCAATTTTCACATTCCCGGTAAAAAAACATCACCACAAATTTCCTTGCCGGATAGCGGCACAGAAGAATTTGTACCGCCTGGTGTTCTGAAAAACAAAAACATATCCCTTTCATGGCAATCGGATAGCTTGTATCAGGATTCCGTTTTGCTGGCAACAGGCAATACCCTCCAGATGAATGTGTCGGATAATGCGTTTGATATAACCATCCATTCCGGTATATGTGGCAACATCCGGGGACCAATTGATATGACGATGCAACAAACATCACCCGGTAATTATTCAGGCAGCTTATCTTCACCCGGGTTAGAGATTGCAGACAAAAGCCGGATTCCTCTCATCAGCAAAAACCTGACACTCCCACCGTCAAAAGGAACAATCAATGCATTCACGCTGCCATATTCTGTCGGCGGAAAAGATGCGTTTTTGATTGAAAAAACCACCATCCGGACAAGTGATTTTCTGCTTCACATCAATGGCAACGGCAACACTGAGGACCAACATGTCACCCTGGGGCTTACTGCACCGGCAGGCCATTTTAAGGGGCCGGCAAAAAGAATCCTCAAACAGAAAACATTACCATCAGACAGCAGTGTTTTAAACACCGTGATATTTCATGTTGATCGCACCAATGGTAAAATTCATATAAAAACACAGGCAAATTGATAATTTTTCATTACATTTGGGTAGATTTGTATTTTATTAAACAACTAGAAAATGAAAGTATCATATAACATCATCCTGATTTTTCTTCTTGGATTGCTTATCTCTATAAAACCGGGAACGGCCGTATCATCACCTTCTGACACCCTGCATTACCTGGGAGATGAGAATTATCCGCCCTTTGAATTTTTCAACCAACAAGACAAGCCAGCCGGATTTAATG
>JAQIDD010000085.1 GCA_027858215.1 Candidatus Delongbacteria bacterium
TTTCTCATATCCTGCTTTAAATTTTTTTGCATTATCCCGATAGTGCTTCAAAAATTTGCATTGTCTATGAAAAACGCTGAAAATCTTGATGCGAAAGAATTATTAGAAGTCCCCTTAAATTATCTGTTCACCAGCGGGCAGGAAGAATGCAAACACAGTCCCTGCTTGATATAATAAGAGGATGCCCCCTCCTTATTAAAACCTGAGACATAAAAAGAGAATGAGTTCAAAAAAGACCTGCAAGGCTTACCTCATTTCAAAAAATTCCCATTTATTGCCACTGGCTTTGAGCAGTTTTATAAAATCAGGAGTGCTGATCTTAAGGATGGCATTGTGTTCATTGGGCAGAAAAGTGACATAACCGGTATCTTTGAGTTCTTCATCAACAAACACGCGGGTGTGGTTTTCAGCATCATTAAACAACGAAAATACGCTGACAGCACCTGGTGGGGTTTTTATCCACTTGTCCAGCCTGCGCTGTGATGCAAAACTGATTTTCCCTTTTTTGAAATGTTGTTCCAGTATTTTGATGTTGAATGGTTTGTAATATTTGGAGATGACCAGAAAGTGCTGATTGCCTTTGTGATTTCTCAAAAAGAGGTTTTTGCATCGTTCTGCCTGAATTCTTTTCCAGAAAGAACCATCATCTTCGGAAGAAAAATCCCGGGGTGATTCGTAATAATTGTAGTTGATGTTGAGTGATTCGAGGGTTTGATATACGATGTCCTGGCCAATCATGATTTATTTATTTTTCTTTGAAAATACAAATCAAGGAGTTTATGAGCCGCTTCGAAAGATGTTATTTTACCACTGAACAGATCATTTTCAATGTTATCCCGGTTTTCTTTGACAGGGGGATAATCATAAAAATCGGATTTCAGGGTTTCGTTGATGGTTTCATACATCCAGTAACGGGCTTGTTGTTTGCGCTTAGTATCAAAATAGCCGTTGCCTTTTGTGTGTGTCATATAATCCATGATGGTATCCCAGACCTTGTCTATTCCGGTATTATGCAAAGATGAACAGGTTAGCACTTTAGGCTCCCATCCGGAGGGGGCCGGGGGATACAGGTGAAGTGCATTCTTGTATTCATTTTGTGCGATTTTTGCCTGCTTGATGTTGTTCGCATCTGCTTTGTTGATGGCAATGGTATCGGCCATTTCCATAATACCGCGTTTGATGCCTTGCAATTCATCTCCGGCACCGGCAAGCATCAAAAGCAGGAAAAAATCCACCATGGAGTGTACAGCCGTTTCTGATTGTCCAACGCCGACAGTTTCAATAAAAATGATATCAAAACCAGCAGCTTCACACAAAATGATGCTTTCACGTGTTTTACGGGCTACACCACCCAGTGACCCTGCTGAAGGGGAAGGGCGGATAAATGCATTTTCATCCTGACTGAGTAAATTCATGCGGGTTTTGTCCCCTAAAATGCTGCCTTTGGATCGTTCGGATGAAGGATCAACGGCCAATACGGCCAGTTTGTGTCCCTGCTGAACCAGCGAGTGTCCTAAAGCTTCAATAAATGAACTTTTCCCGACACCGGGGACGCCGGTTATTCCAATCCTGACAGATTTGCCGGAATTCTTGACACAACCACGGATGATTTCCTGTGCCAGTTGTTTTTGGTCAGGGCGGGTACTTTCGATGAGTGTGATGGCTTTGCCCAACACATTCCTGTCGCCTTTCTCTATCCCCCTGATGTAATCTCCTGCTTTCAGGTCTGGTTGAGACCGCTTGAATTTCAGATGCGGATTAATTTGAGGTGGATGATCAACGCCATCATTAACATGTAGGGCAGAACCTTCACGTTTGCTTTCTTCAATATCGCCTTTGTATGGTTTTTTCTTTTTGCTCATCAATACACAGCATTTGAATTCAAATATCGCTGAACATACTCTTTTATGCCATCTTCGAGTTGAGTAAAGGGTTTATCATACCCGGCATTTTTAAGTTTCTGCATGTTGGCCTGGGTAAAATACTGGTATTTATCGCGTAATTTTTCAGGGGTGTCAACAAACCGGATATCTTCCGGCTTGTTTAAGGCCTTAAAGCTTGCTTTTGCCAAATCATTAAAGCTCCGGGCATTACCTGTGCCCAGGTTGAAAATCCCGTTTTCGGGCCTGTTTTCCATGAAAAATAACAAAACATCACAGACATCTTTGACATAAATAAAATCCCGTTTTTGCTCGCCATCAGCATAATCCGGATGATGAGAGCGGAACAGTTTTAAATACCCCTGCTCTTTAATTTGCTTGTGTGCATGCATGATCACCGAGGCCATGTTGCCTTTGTGGTATTCGTTGGGTCCATACACATTAAAAAACTTGAATCCTGCCCAGAAAAACGGTTTGTTTTCCTGTTTCAGAGCCCAGATATCAAAATTGTTTTTTGATTTTCCATAAGAATTCAGTGGTTTGAGTTTTGGAATGTCCTCGTGACTGTCATCATATCCCATGCTTCCTTCGCCGTATGTAGCTGCAGAAGAAGCATAGATAAGTGGGAGGCCGAATTCCACACAGGCGTTCCATACTTTAATGGAATAATTCAGGTTTAGACGGTTGAAGATTTTTTCATTGAATTCCATTGTGTCGGTCCTGGCCCCAAGATGAATGACAAATTGTACCCACCTGTGATTTTTTCGCAGCCAGGGGAAAAACCTGGAGCGGCTTACCTTTTCAGTGAAAATTTTATCACTGAAATTACGGATTTTTTCTTGTTTGCTGAAATCATCAACCAATACAATATCCCTGTATCCTTCCTTGTTAAGGAGGGAAAGCATGCAGGAACCAATAAATCCGGCTGCGCCAGTAATTACAATCATTATTGTCAATTTATACACACAAAGATACAAAACAACAGATAAAAAACCGGTGTTATTTCAATTTTTGGAAATCTTTTTCAGAGAAAAGATGTTTATGTCTTGTGTTTTAACTGTATGTTTACACCACAATTGTGGTGTTGTA
>JAQIDD010000171.1 GCA_027858215.1 Candidatus Delongbacteria bacterium
ATGGCTTTGACATCATCATCCTGTCTGGCTTTACGCACGGCCTTAGCAAAACGTTCTCCTCCAATGCTTTTTTCATCGCCATTTCCCATGACAATATTTCCTGAAGCAAAGATGACAGCAATTTCATTGTCAGATGTATGTTTCTTTTTTATCTCAACAGGTATCTTTTTATATTTTCCCATAGTCATGAAATTAATCTCTTCATCAGGTTCTTCATCCATTTTTGCATTGATGAGGGTAAGTATTTCATCTTTATATTTCAGGTCATCAACAAAACCATAATCCTTAGCAGACATGGCATCTGAAATCAACATGTTGTTTGCAATGCTGTCCAGTTCAATCTTACTAATGTTACGTGCTTCTGATATCTCATCAAGCATATTGTTCCAAATGCTTGTGGTATAAGTAAGAATTTGTAATCTATTGGCCTGGCTCATGGTATCTGATATGAATGGTTCTACAGCAGATTTGAATTTACCGTGGCGGAAAACCTGGGGTTCCAGACCTATTTTATCAAGCACCGTTTTGTAATACATTACCTGGGCAGAGAGACCTCTAAAATCCATCCATCCCTGTGGATTAAGGTATATTTCATCTGCTACTGTTGCCATATAATATGCTTTTTGAGACATTAAGTCTCCGTAAGCCACTACCCATTTTCCACTTTCCTTAAAATCTTCAATGGCATTGTGTATTTCCTGTAAACTTGCCATACTGCTTGTTACCATACTGACATCAAGATAAATGCCTTCAATATTTTCATCGTCCTTGGCATGTTCCAGGCCACGAAGAATATCGTTCAATCCTACAATTTTTTTCATATCGTAAGGGTTAAATTGGAATGCTTCAAACGGATTCTGTGGTGTCCTGTCAGGGATTGGTAAAGACAAATCCAGTTCCAAAACTGATTTTTCTTCAATTTCAATCGGTTGTGGCTTGCTTACGCTGGATATCAAGGACACGATTGACCCAAAAAATATCAGCATGATCACTACGTTGGCCAGAATAAAACCCACCATGGAGGCGAGCATAATTTTCCAAAAACTTGTTCCTGTTTTCATAACAATGTGTTTTTAAATTATTTACATTTATTGATTTTTACGATTACAAATTTAATATTTTAAATTTTAATCGATAATTGATTCTTTTTACACCCGTCAGACGTACTGAGCTTATGTTTAGTTACACATAAATTTGTTAACGGTTTGTAAATTTAATAAAAAAGCAGACTCAATCACTCAATATATGTGAGGATTTAAAATTTCTCATCGTATTTTGTCCATAACATATCACCCAATTCAATGGCCTTTTTCACTACTTTTTCGCCTTGCTTTACGGTGTAGTCTGTCAGTTTTTCCCGTCTTTTCGTTTCGGATTTTATGTTAGCAACGCTTTTTTCAAAATTCTTTTGTTTATCAAACATGTCTTTTTGCATAGGCCCCCAGACAGCATCCACATCTTTGTGCATATCGCCCCAGCGTTGGGCGGTGAGTGTTCCCAGCCTGTTGAAAGCCCACCAGGCAGATTCCATTGTATATCCTGTTTTTCGGGCAGGCACTTTGTATGATTCGGGCAAATCGTTGCTTCCACAATACACAGGAATATAAATGGAGGTAGCAATGTTATCCTGTGCCAGCCATACCACGCCTCCCACATCATCGGGCAACCAGTCACGGCTTTGCGTAATGGTTCCGTACATGGTGTACCAGCGGGCAATGGTACGTTCACCGAGAAATCGTATATGTCCATCGTCCGATACATGATACCAACTGCCGCTGACATCCATTATGTCAAGTTCATCATACGGCATAAACGGATTGGCCAGGGGAGAAATAATTTTTTTTCCTTCTTCATTGGTTGTTGTAATGTTACGGCGCATATCATAAGGTGTTCCCTGGTAATAATCTTTGAAAACACGGACCATATTATCCAGGGTCACTTTTTTGTCGGGTTTAACTGAGAAAGGGTAATTTTCTGCTGTCGGGCTGAGTTCAAGCGAAGGAGCCAGCAAATCAAACACACGCCATTCGCGTCGCCGGGCTGCTACAGATTGCCTTGATGAAGGCGCATAGGCATAAGCAAACCGGAATGATTCTTTTTCAGGATTGTACCAGGCTGAATCGTTGGCCACATCAAAAATATTGTCAGAAGCCATAAAATAATCCGGATTATCAAGGTCAATTTCCATAATGCGGCTGGCGTTGGCATTGACAGATATTTCATCATCAGGGACACGTTGTGCAGCCCATATAGCTCCTGTATTGCCTTTGCCCGTGCCCACAATTTCCAGGTGCCAGACCTCCTGTTTATCAGCAATGGTAAGGCATTCTCCAGCATCGTTCCAGCCATATTGTTCTAACAACTTTCCGGCAGTATCAATAGCCCCGCGTGCAGTGGTACATCGTTGCAGCAAAAGTTTACACAACCGCTGACAATCAATCAGCCCTTCATCCGATTTCAGGCATGACCTGCCTCCAAAGGTTGATTCACCAATGGCCAGTTGGGCATCGTTCATGCATGGATAAGCTGTATTGATGTAGCCGTGGGTTGTTTTCACCTGGGGGATGGAACCTATCTGCGTGTGTTTATATGCCGGCATAGCCAGGCTGTCGGTTGATGTTCGTGTGTACATAACCACACTGTCCCCAGCATTATGTTTTTCAGCAGGTTGTATGTCCATCCATGCCCGTGTGCGATGGCTGTCATCGGTATGACTGGTCATCACAGAACCATCATAACTTGCTTTTTTCCCAACAGTTATGCTTGTACAGGCATCGGGATAAATTCCTTCCCAACCGGGATTTGATTGAGCAAAAAGGCTTGCTTGGCAGGTGCTGAAAAACAGCAAAATTACAGATACAAGGTATTTCATTTATTGCGTACTTTGATTTAAACTAATTTAGTAGCTAAATATAGTGT
>JAQIDD010000174.1 GCA_027858215.1 Candidatus Delongbacteria bacterium
CAATCTGACTGCGTTAAAATTTTTCTAAATAGCTTTGGCTATTCAGAAAAATTTGTGCCTTGCATCTTATTCATCAAATTTGTTTCTTGAAAGAAAAGAATTATTAGAAGGCCCCTTAAATATTAAAATGATTAACAGGAAACAAGATTATTAATATGCATTTTGAGCATCCTGTCAAAATAGTATTGTTTTAAAGTATAGATACTGTATGGCATATGGATGTTTTCCGCTGTAGTAAAGCACAGACTATTGCCTGGTTAACAAATGCAATCTGTTGATGTGTAAAAACGCTTCTGGCAGTGGTGCAGAAGCGTTTTTAATTGGGATAGCATTTAATGCGTTTACTCAATATTAAACACATTGCCTGAATTAAGCAGATCAGTCATGTTATGAACCTTGTTGTTTTCTTTTTCTTCTTTGATTTGCTTTTCAAGCAGATTTTCATATGTATCGCCTTCGTCAACACACCGGATAATTCCCACAGCAATAGGAAAATCAGGATAAGTCATCCTGCTTAGCATGTAGTGCATGTTGGGGTCTGGGTTTTTAGCGTCATGAACAAGAATATCATCTTTAGTAATGCCATTTTCTCCAATTTTCACCACTTTGAGTTTGCCTTTATCAATGATAAGTCCTTTTTCTTTTTCTTTACCAAAGAGCAAGGGATTTTCATGTTCAACATAAATTGTTCTGTCATCACGGACATCTTTGCCAGCCACCAGTTCATGAACTTTATTGTTAAAAATCACACAGTTCTGCAGGATTTCCACCATTGATGTACCTTTGTGTTTTTCTGCCTGGATAAATACGCGCTTCATCATTTTAGGTTCTTTATCCAGCACCCTTGCGAAGAAAGTTCCCTGCGCACCCATGGCTAGTTCACCAGGGTTGAAAGGATTTTCGATGGTTCCGTGCGGGGATGTTTTTGTGACAGAACCCTTGGGAGTGGTTGGAGAATATTGGCCTTTGGTCAGGCCGTAGATTTTATTGTTAAACAACAGTACGTTGATATCAATGTTTCTACGGAGCAAATGGATGAAATGATTTCCCCCGATGGCCATGGCATCGCCATCACCCGTAATTTGCCATACAGAAAGTTTCGGATTAGCCACTTTTATTCCGGAGGCAATGGCAGCAGCCCTGCCATGCAATCCATGAAACCCATATGTATTAATGTAATAGGGGAACCGTGATGAGCAACCGATTCCGGAAACGAAAACAATGTCTTCGATATTTTTACCTGTTTCGGGGAGTGCGCTCTGGACAGCAGCAAGAATGCTATAAGCACCACATCCTGCACACCATTTAACAGGACCGTCAACAACGAAATCCTTTTTTGTCAAATTTTGTTTTTCTTCCATAATAGTTAGTCCTCCAGAATTTCAAAACATATATTTTTCAATTCAGAGATGTAAAAAGGCAACCCCTGAACTTTATTGTGTTGCAAATAAGTAAACTGTGGTAAATGAGAACGCAGGTAATGTGCAAATTGTCCCATGTTGAGTTCACATACAAGGATCTTATCAAATTTGCTGAACACTTCTTCCGAATTCTCCGGCAGAGGGTAAATGTAGTTGAACTGAGCAAGGCTAACATCTTTTCCGTCTTTGCGCAATTCTTTTACAGCAGAGTGTAGGGCTCCATATGTGCCTCCCCATCCCACGACAAGCAGTTCCCCACCATTTTGGTTGCCAAAAATTTCTTGTTTAGGAATGTGTTTTGCAATATTTTTTACTTTTTGCTGACGTAATTGAACCATTTTCTGGTGATTATAAGGGTCATGAGATACTTCCCCAGTCACATCAGCTTTTTCAAGTCCGCCCACACGATGTCTGAGGCCTTTTTGTCCGGGAATAGCCCAGTAGCGGTTTAATTTTTCCGGATCCCTTCGATATGGTTCAAATTCCGGGTCATTATCTTTTGCTTTGGGCGGATTGATTGGAGAAAGGTCATCCATGTCAGGAATTTTCCAGAGTTCTGTTCCGTTAGCGAGGTAGCCGTCAGAAAGCATTATTACCGGGGTCATATGCTCAATAGCCAATCGGCATGCTTCATAAGCAAAATCAAAGCAATTTCCCGGAGAACTGCTTGCAATTACAGGAATGGGGGCTTCTCCGTTTCTGCCGTATAAAGCCTGAAACAGGTCTGACTGTTCAG
Organism: Candidatus Delongbacteria bacterium; assembly: GCA_027858215.1. Taxonomy (GTDB): domain Bacteria; phylum Bacteroidota; class Bacteroidia; order Bacteroidales; family ML635J-15; genus JAQIBY01. The sequence continues at coordinate 2,158 of JAQIDD010000174.1, forward strand.
GTTTTGTAGGCAATCCTGTAGAAGGACCACCCCGTTGAACATTAATAACCACCAGTGGTAATTCAGTCATGACAGCGAGGCCAAGGGCTTCAGATTTGAGAGAAAATCCGGGGCCTGAAGTACTTGTAGCACCAAGGCTGCCTGAAAAACTGGCTCCAATTGAAGAATTGATACCAGCGATTTCATCTTCAGCTTGAAATGTCTTTATTCCCATGGATTTATGGGTTGAAAGTTCCTGAAGGATTTCAGAAGCCGGTGTAATCGGATAAGATCCCAGGAACAACTGAAGGCCTGCTTTTTCTGCTCCGGCAATTAACCCCCAACTGGCAGCAATGTTTCCTGTGATTTGCCTGTGGTTTCCTTTTTTATCTTGTGATGGCTTGACCTGAAACGTTGTGGAAAGCGCTTCAATGGTTTCAGCGTAATTGTAACCGCCACAAAGGACAGCAACGTTAACCTCAATTAATTTGGGTTTTGATTTGAATTTTTCCCGGATGAATTTTTTCCCATTTTCGATGTCCCTGTTGAACAGCCAAAACAGGATGCCCATGACAAATTGATTTTTTGTTTTGTCAATGGTTTTGGTGTCAAGATCAATCCCCTTGTTTTTGACAGTAGATCTTGTCAATTGTGTAATGGGGGCTTTGATCAGATTATATCCATCAAGTGAACCATCACCAAGGGGGTCTTCAATAAACCCTGCTTTTTTGTAATGTTTATTGTCGAAATTATCAATATCGATAATGATAGTTGCCTCTGATTTTACCCATTTCAAGTTCGATTTAAGCGCTGCGGGATTCATAGCAACGAGCACATCGGCCAGATCCCCCGGGGGTTCAACGTCTTTTCTTCCATTACGTACCTGGATTCCGGAAACACCTGCCAGAGTACCCTGAGGAGCTCTGATTTCTGAAGGGAAGTCAGGGAATGTTGAAAGGTCGTTGCCAAAAGATGCAGAAGCATCGGAAAATTGGGAGCCGGTTAGCTGCATCCCATCACCGGAATCACCAGCAAATTTTACAACTACATCTTCGCGTTCGATTACTTTACCGTTTTTATTCATAATTACCGTATGTAAATAACTTGTTAATGAAACAACTAATATGAGTTTATAAAAACAAAATTAAAGACTTTATAACATTCACACATGAATTTTATTCATTTTTTATTTGCAGTATATTATTTCCGTATCGCACATTATTACTAATGTTAACGTAAAATGGATATGGGGTTTAAAAAATGTTTTGTAACACATTTCATTTAAATGAGATAAAAACGCCTGAAAATGAATTAATCATAGTTAACAAGTCAATCATTTCAAGGAATTAAAACTTCTCTGCTTACAGAAGATATCATAAGGTTATTTTTTAGTTCTTCGTCCAATTCCCACATACGTATAGCCTTTGGCCTGCAATTCTTCAGGGTCATATATATTCCGGCCGTCAAAAATCAATTTGTTGTTCATTTTTTCAAGGTTGGGATAATTTAATACACGGAATTCGGACCATTCTGTAACAAGTAATAAAGCATCGGCCTTATCAATAGCGTCATACGCTTTTTTAGCGTAGAATATTTTATTGCCTACACGTCGTTTACATTCATCCATTGCAACCGGGTCATAAGCAGTAATAGTTGCTCCGGCATTTGTGAACAAATCAATGAGTTTTAAAGCAGGAGCTTCACGCATATCATCAGTATTGGGTTTAAAAGCCAGTCCCCACATAGCAAAGTGTTTCCCTTTCAAATCGCCAAAATGGGCTTTTGCTTTGTGAAACAGGGATTCTTTTTGGCGTTCATTGACATTTTCCACCGCTTTTAATATTTCCAGATTGTGATTGTGTTCATCAGCGGAATTAATGACAGCTTTCACGTCTTTTGGGAAACAAGAGCCACCATACCCTGTGCCGGCATAGATAAAATATTTTCCAATCCGTCGGTCAGAGCCAATTCCCCGGCGAACAGCGTTAATATCTGCACCTACTTTTTCACAAAAATTTGCCATGTCGTTCATAAAACTGATTTTTGTTGCAAGCATAGCGTTGGCAGCATATTTAGTCAGTTCTGCAGAAGGAATGTCCATAAAAATAACAGGATGTCCATTCAGCACAAAAGGCTTATACAGCCTGTTCATAATTTGTTTTGCTTTTTCAGCATCGGTGCCGACAACAATCCTGTCGGGATGCATGGCATCATTGATGGCATCACCTTCCTTAAGGAATTCAGGATTGGAAGCCACATCAAAAGGAATGTCCTTATCCCGTTTTTTTAATTCTTCCGAAATAGCCTTGCGGACTTTTTCTGCTGTCCCGATTGGCACAGTACTTTTTGTGATAATAAGCAGGTAGTTTTCCATGAGTTTTCCCGTTTCCCTTGCCACATCAAGCACGTATTGAAGGTCAGCGCTGCCGTCTTCATCGGGCGGAGTGCCAACGGCGATAAAAATAGCTTCTGACTCTTTAAGCCCTTCTTTCAGGCTGGTGGTGAAACTAAGCCTGTTTTTTTCCACGTTACGTTTGACCAGTGTTTCCAATCCGGGTTCCCAGATAGGAATGATGCCTTTGTTTAGTTTGTTGATTTTTTCCACATCAATATCAACGCATGAAACATTAACGCCTACTTCGGCAAAACATGTTCCCGATACCAGGCCAACATAGCCTGTGCCTACCATTGTTATTTTCATAATATGAGCATTTATAATTAATTATAAGATAAATTGTTTGACATCACGTACATGTGTTCAAAAATACACTTTTGTATTTTTTGAATGTGGTTATTATGCTGTAATTTTCTTAAAAAAACATAATTGTATGTTATCCCGCTTTGAATGAGAGAACTGTTGTCTTCAGGTATAAAGTATAAGCGTGTGTTTTCGGTATCCTTGTTGACAAGAAGGGCCCCTTCAATGTGATGTTCCTGCAGATGAGATTTATACGCTCCGTCAGGTGGAATGATTTTTTCTTTTTCTTCAACAATAAGCTCAAAAACAGTGTGGTTCTGCTGATGAGAAAACCTGTCTTTTTTTATTGTTTTTGCAAATTCAGGTGTGACCGGCATAATAAACAGGTGGTCAATTCCTGTTTCCCGGAGCAGGGCTATTTTTTCGTTTTTTGTCGTAATCAGGGCGTTTTTTTCGGATGTGCCTGGATTGAGAATTTTTGCGGGATGTGGTTGAAACGTTATTAGTACAGACTCTCCATTGATTTCAGAAGCCAGTTTTTTGAGACGGTTAAGGATGGTTTTGTGTCCGATATGTACACCATCAAAAGTGCCGGTAGTGACTACGGCATTTTTGATCGAATCAACATTTTCAAAATTTGTATGTACTTTCATAGAAAACCGTAATTTTCACATGCGGCAAAATTAATCATTGTGATTGACAAAGTATGCAACTTTTTCAAGGCTTGTTATCATATCGTAATCTTCAACATAAATATTGACGTTATCCGGGATGTTTAAAGGAACAGAGGTGAAGTTAAGGATACCTTTAATCCCACACACAACCAGTTTATCTGTAATTTCCTGAGCATGTTCCGGGGATAATGTGAGAATGGCGATGGATATGTTGAGTTCTTTAATTTTGTTGCATAATTCATTGATATGGTAGCATTTGACATCGGCTATGACACGGTTGATTTTGTTTTCATCAACATCAAAAGCTGCAGCAATATCCAGTTTTGTACGTTTTCCATTGAAATAGGTTATAATTGCTTTGCCAAGATGACCGATGCCAATGGTAGCCGTGTTGAGTTTTTGGTTTCCGTCAAGGACTTTCCCGATGCGGGTTATCAGGTCTTCAACAAGGTATCCTTTGCGCTGTGTCCCTGAATATCCAATCAGCATAATGTCACGACGCACCTGAACGGGTGTGAGTTGGAGCTGGCTTGCCAGTTCATGTGAATAAATGTTGTCTTTCCCCTTGTTCAGGTTGTTGTACAGGATCCGCCTGTATTGACTTAGCCTTTCTACTGTTTTAGGTGGGAGTGCCATGTTGTTCACATTTTTAAAAGGTTAAAATTAATGATTTAATATTGAATTCATGTTTCATATCAGGTAAATTATCTTTTGTTAAAGAAATTTTCAACAAATGGATTGCCGGCGGGATGTTTCATGCCTGCATTATCATCGTTGTTAAAAATGGTTTTTGATGATTTATTTTTTCCCGGTACCATGGTAAGACAAGCACTGTTGAAAATGCTTTCGCCAGTAATCTTAAGTTTTGGGCTTTGTGATTCGTTCATGCCTTGTGGATGTATACAATGCAAAGCTAAGCAATTGATGTGAAAACCTAATAAGTATTGTTAAATACATAACAATAAAATTCGTATTATGGATATGCATGTGATCGAAAAAAGAAATAGAGTCATTGAGTTTGTTATTGTTAATAAAGAAAATAGGTTATAAAATAGTTTAAAAAAAGAATATAAAAATACAATAAAATGATAAGAGAGTTGTAATTATGTTAAATGAAAATTAAACAAGTTATAAAAATTATATTATAATCCCGGCATATTACTTTAAAGCATCGAAAATATGAGAAATATGAGAAAAATATAGTAT
>JAQIDD010000117.1 GCA_027858215.1 Candidatus Delongbacteria bacterium
TCCTTCGAGTGTTGCAAATGCACAGCGATGTTGATCAGCGTGAAAAGGAATTCAGAAACATGACTAAAGTGTTTAAAGAACTTGAGGAAGAAATTCATCCGAAATTGCGTCGCTCTGAAATGAAACTCAATGTTATGCTCATTGGTCACAGCGATGAAGAAATCAAGCAACTCGTAAACGAAGACATTGACAGTTTGAAAAAAGAAGAATTGATGTACGCTGCTACACTGTTTGATGATTACAACAAAAAATTGACCATTTATCAGAAATTTGTTAGTCAATATGCCGATGACTGGAGAGGCCATAACAATGTTGGTGTTGCTCAATTTAAACTTGAAAATTACGAAGCCGCAGCAACTGCATTTGAAAAAGCCAAAAATGCCAATGCAAACGCAACTGTTCACAATAACATGGGTGCTGTAGAACTTATTAATGGTAACCTGGATAAAGCACAGGAAAACTTCACTTCAGCTACCGGTGTTGGTGATGCTGTTTCATACAACATGGGTATTATTAAAGTCAAACAAGCTGATTACGAACAAGCTGTTTCTTATTTTGGAGACAACTGCTGCTTTAATGCAGCTCTTGCCAACGTACTCAATGGTAACCTTGACGAAGCCGTCCGTCTTGCTGAATGTGGTGATGACAAAGATGAAGCTATGAATTATTACATCAAAGCGGTTGCAGGTGTACGCAAAAGTGATACTGAGTTGATGTACAACAACCTGCGTACTGCATGTACAAAAGACGCTTCACTGAAGAAACACGCTGCAAAGGATGTTGAATTTATTGATTACTTTGAACAGCAAACATTTAAAAACATTGTTGAATAAGATTATTTTATTATTCTAATGAAAAGCGCTTCGGTTTCCGGGGCGCTTTTTTTTAATTGCTGTATATTATCATATTCTATCAATATGAGATATGTTTCTGTATGCCCTGACCTGATAAAGCACATTAAGAACTTATATGGTTGGTTGTCAATTATTTCAAAGGAAGCGATCAATATCAATATGTATTTGTAAAAAATTCTAACAGTTGATATATAATTGGTAAAATTTATACTAAATACCGCATTAGTGCGTTTTATGATGGAGTAGTAGTGATATTACATTGTATTGAGCAGGTAAATTATTTGCCCGTATTAGCCGGGTTTTGTAAATTTGAACTGATGTCACAGTATATTCAAAATCTCATAGAAGAAGGGGAACATCAGCAACTTGATTTTAAATATCAGGTTACCGATGCCAAAAAGATAGCACGCACTGTATCTGCTTTTTCCAATACTGATGGAGGAAGGTTGTTAATCGGCGTTAAAGACAACGGGCGTATTGCCGGCATCAGGTCTGATGAGGAATATTATATGATGGAATCGGCTGCTGAAATATTTTGCAAACCAAAAGTAAAATTTGAGGCTAAAACCTGGAACATCAGGGGAAAACATGTACTGGAAATCATCATTCAAAAAAAAACATCTGGTGAACCCGTAACTACCCCGGATCCCGATGGTAATTACAAGGCCTATGTCAGGCATGTTGACACCAACCTTGTGGCTGATGAAATTTTACATACGGTATGGAAGTGTAAAAGCCAGAACCAGGGAGCCTATATCCATTATTCCGATGCTGAGAAAAACCTGTTGGATGCTCTCGAAAGCGTGTCCGGGCAAACTCTGGATGAATTAGTACACTATACCGGGCTTAATAAAAAGCTGATAACAGATATTCTCATCAATTTTGTGCTGGCTGATATCATCATGTTACAACCCGGTATTGGTGGAAGCCGTTTTATACTGAATGAAGGTTTTGATCAGGATGATTATAAAGATAAGAATGGATAAAAATCACGATTATGAGTTACACGTATAAATATCCCAGACCTATGGTTACCGTAGATGCTTTGGTATTTGCAGGTTATGGTGAAGAAAGAAAAGTATTGCTGATACGCAGAAAGAACCCTCCGTTTCAGGGGAAATGGGCGTTGCCCGGAGGCTTTGTGGATATGGATGAAGATTTGGACGAGGCTGTTGAAAGGGAACTGAAAGAGGAAACCGGCTTATCATTATCTGGGTTCAAACAACTAAAAGCATTTGGAAAACCCCGACGCGACCCAAGAGGAAGAAATATATCTGTCGTTTTTTTTATTCAAATTGAAAAACCTGTTGATCCCAATGCCGGTGATGATGCTGAACAAGCTAAGTGGTACAAAGTGAAAGATTTACCGGAACTTGCTTTTGATCATAACGAAGTAATTCATGAAGGCCTGGAAAAAATTGAATGATTATTTATTAAAAAACACGACTAAAATTATAGAATATATTTTTTTGTGTAACTATTTTTAGTATATTTGTAGATGTTTATTTATTCAAACGAATACCAATATAAAAAAGTTAAAAGCACATCGGGAAATTGAAATGGTAAAAGATGAATGATATTGTTGGCATATAAACAAACTTGATTGTTACATGAATGTTCTTTTTATTGTGCTGAACAGAAGGATTGATTACTGTTTTAATGTCCTGAAGGACACTAGTTAGGTGACGCAATATGAATATTTGGAAATCGTTTTAAAATAAATACTAAAATAAGATATAAAGTTCTCAAAAAAGTGCTTATTAAAAATTAAGCCTAACAACACAAAGAAAAAAACAGTGGTTTGCCAGTCCGGGTCCTACCTACGGCTTGAGTTATCATGCTCTGGAACTATCCCCGAATACCTGTCTACTACTTTCTATTAACCGTCCCGGGTTGGCTTACCGCTGTTTTGTTTTTTTTATCCACGCCTTCTAATGTTTGACACATCCACAATGTTATGAATATTAGTGCTGTTATGCACAAGAAAATAGCATTGGCAATTGTTTTGATAAGTTGTCTATCTATGGTATATGGAAAGGATACAACTATGCCCGCCAAACGTATTGATTATGATGTACAAATGGGTGTGGGCATTATAAACCTCGTTCATGAATACAGCCTTTCTGATGGATTAAGTTTATTGCATGCCTGTGGCCACATGTGATATCATCGTAAAAGCAAATCCCCGTCTGAAAATAATTCAATCAATACCTTAAAAAGCCATGGGCGAGTTATAAGGCTTATCTTATAGTTGTTAAGCCTTGTATTTCAACATTTCTTCATAATCTACTGAATAAATCATGTCAAGATGTTTGGCATTTTCTGATTTTGCCATATTAAGGAAGAGATTTGCCGGGTGATAGTATTTATTATCCCGGATGGAATCTTTCAGCAGCAGGTATGTCATAATGATGTTACCGGCCATTTCAACCAGGCGGCGTGCATGAAAATCGAAGAAATCGTTGTTATCTTCAATGTTATCGTTTTGTTCATCAACCCATTTAAAGGCCTTTTCGTATGCATCTTTCAGGTCTTTGAGCACATCGAGTTGAGCATTGTACTGCCCGGGGTATTTTTCGGCTGCGTATGCCTCCATTTGCTTGGTAAATAAACCTGTGGTTACACCGCGAATGGCGGCAACTACCTGCAGTTGAGTTGTGCCTTCGTATATGTTTGTTATGCGAGCATCCCGATACAAACGTTCGATGGGAAAATCTTTCATGTATCCGGCGCCACCGTGAATTTGCAATGCATCGTATGCAATTTCGTTGCAATATTCGCTGCCAAACAATTTAGCCAGGGGAGTATATGCATCTGCCAGCCGGTTGTAAGACTTCATTTCTTTGCGTTCTTCGGGTTCCAGCTTACGTTCTGCACTTAAATACATGTAATTTTTATACACATCCACAAACCTTGTGGTTTCATAAAGCAGGGCACGGGCTGCATGGGTTTTTGCCCGCATGTTTGCCAGCATTTCGTACACGGCAGGAAAATCAATGATTGTTTTCCCAAATTGCACGCGTTCAGAGGCATATTTTTCACCTTCTCTCAATGCTGCTTCAGCAAGGCCGACGGATTGAGCTGCAACCCCCAGGCGTGCTCCATTCATCAGTGACATGACGTATTTTATCAATCCCAGCCTGCGGTTACCAATAAGTTTGGCAGTTGCGTCTTTGAATACAAGTTCGCAGGTAGGAGAGCCTTTGATGCCGAGTTTATTTTCAATGCGGCGGACTTTCACACCACCATCATTTTTGTCATGCACAAACAGGCTGAGTCCGCGGCCGTCGTGTGTGCCTTCTTCTGACCTGGCCAGCACCAGGGCAATTTCAGCATCCCCGTTGGTGATAAAGCGTTTTACCCCATTGAGGTACCATGTGTCGTCTTTTTCGTTGTAAGTTGCCTTGAGCGCAACCCGTTGAAGGTCTGATCCGGCATCTGGTTCGGTTAAGTCCATAGAAGCCGTTTCTCCTTTGTTAAAACGGGGCAGAAAAGCCTGTTTTATCTCTTCATCGGCAAATTCGTGAATGGTTTCAGCACAATCCTGCAATCCCCAGATGTTGGCAAAACCGGCATCGGCACGGCTGACTATTTCAGCTGCCATCACATAAGGAACCATAGAAAAATTGAGCCCATCGTATTTGCGTGGCAGCGACATCCCAATAACACCGGCCTGGGCCAGTTTGTCATGGTTTTCCTGTGTCCCTTTGGCATAATATACCCTGTCGCCTTTATGATGAGCGCCTTCCTGGTCAACTGATTCTGCGTTTTCTGCAATCACATTGCCACTGATATCACCAATAATCTCAAGTACTTTTTCGTAGGAATCCATGGCATCTTCAAAATCTGCAGGAGCATAATCATATTCGGAAGCATCCTTGTAATTGTTTTCTTTCAGCCTGACGATTTTTTTCATCAGGGGATGATTCAAATGGAAATGTAAATCTTTGTTATCGGTATAAAAATTAGCCATTGTTCAAAATTTTAGGTTTACTTGGTATTCTTATGATATGCTTCAATCATTCTGGGAATGATTTTATTAAGATCGCCGTTGATGACGTAATCAGCCACCTCATTAATGGGGGCATCCGAGTCATTATTGATGGCAATGACCATGGCGGATTCTTTCATCCCGGCAGTGTGTTGTACCTGACCTGAAATGCCACATGCAATGTACAATTTGGGCCTGACAGTTACCCCGGTCTGACCAACCTGCCTTTCGTGCGGTGCAAATCCCGCATCCACAGCAGCCCTTGATGCACCCACTTCGCCACCAAGTACATCAGCAAGCTCAAACAAGAGCTTGAAATTTTCTTTTGAGCCAACACCATAGCCGACTGATACAATAATAGGGGAGG
>JAQIDD010000177.1 GCA_027858215.1 Candidatus Delongbacteria bacterium
AATCCAGCGGGTTGCGTTTTTCTGATTGGGATGCCAGCTCACGTGTATTGCTCTGCAAATCTTCAATTTTACGGCCGCTTAACTTCCCGTAATCATATTCTTTTGCGTATTTTTCCACATCAAAATACACAGAGCCGTTGGTTTCATAAGCATAACCGGCATCAAGAATGTCCTGTACCATTTCTATCTGTTCCGGGATATGGCCAGAGGCCTGTGGTTCAATATCCGGACGCAACACATTCAGTGCATCCATGTTTTTGTGATACAAACGCATGTAATGAAATACAATTTCCATGGGCTCAACTGATTCCAGCCTGGCTTTTTTGGCTACTTTGTCTTCCCCTTCATCCGCATCGTTTTCAAGATGACCAACATCGGTGATGTTCCTCACGTAACGAACTTTATAACCGGCGTGCTTTAAATACCTGTAAAGCACATCAAAGGTGATCCCGGGCCTGGCATGCCCCAGGTGAGCATCTCCATATACGGTCGGACCGCAAACATACATGCCAACATGAGGCGGATTCAACGGTTCAAAAATCTCTTTTTTATGTGTGAGTGTGTTGTAAAATTTTATTGTCATAAAACTTAATTTCAATACAATGAATTTTATAAACAGAATTATTCGGTTAATTTTGACATGTTACAAAGTTAATATATTAGACCAATGAAAAATAGTAATTTCTCAAAACTTTATTTGATTTTTGCAGGTCTGATTTGTTTCTGTTATGCCTGTGATTTTTCCAACCAGAAAAGCAAAAACGCCAATGTCCCGAAATATGTGTTTTATTTCATTGGCGATGGGATGGGGCATCAACATGTTAAATTGACAGAGGCTTATCTGCACGCATGCAATCAAGATGCTTTTGGTTTTGACAAGCTGGCTTTTGATACACTTCCTGTGTCCGGTACATCAACCACACATGCTGCCAACCGCCTGATTACAGGTTCAGCCGCTGCAGGCACGGCGCTTGCAACCGGCTTCAAAACCAACATTGACAGGCTTGCAATGAGCCCCTATGGTGAAGAATCATTTCAAAGCATTGCAACTGTATTTAAAAACAAAGGGAAAAAAGTGGGTATCATTAGCAGCGTTAGTATTGACCATGCTACGCCTGCGGTTTTTTATGCCCATTGTAAAGACAGGGATGTTTATTTTACCATTGGAAAACAATTGGCTGAAAGTGATTTTGATTTTTTTGGTGGAGGAGGATTACTGGAACCGGAAAATGACGATGTAAACCTCTATGATTACCTTGAAGAAAATGATTATCAGGTAATAAGAGAACAAAACGGCATCAATCAAACAAAACCTGATGAAAAAACCGTGTTGATAAATCCGGTGTTGGGGGATGAAGCTGAAATGCCGTATGCCATTGACCGGAAATATGTGGGTGGATATTCACTGGCAGATTTTACGCGTATTGCCATTGAAAATCTGTACGGCGATACCGGGTTTTTTATTATGGTTGAAGGCGGTAAAATTGACTGGGCTGCTCATGCTAATGATGCTGCTACCATTGTACGTGAAGTGATTGATTTCGATAAAGCCGTTCAGGAAGCCCTTAAATTTTATCTGCAACATCCTGATGAAACCCTGGTTGTTGTGACTTCAGACCATGAAACCGGAGGCCTTGGGCTCGGAAACGCAGAAATGAAATTTCAGACAAATTATGCCTTACTGGAAAAACAGAGCATGTCTGTTGAATATATGGCTGAATTGCTTCATAGTGGCTACATTAATGCATCTGATTTACCGGAAATATTTGATTTGGATGACTTATCCCGCACGGAATCTGAGCAGGTTAAAGAAGCCGCTGTATTTGCCGGTAATGAGGTAAGTCACATCCGTTATGGAGGGTATTCTCCCTTACCGGTAACCTATGGGCAGATATTAAATAAGCGTGCAGGGGTTGGGTTTACAACCTGGGAGCACACTGCAGCTCCTGTGCCTGTGTACGCCATAGGACCCGGTGCTGAAATCTTTTCCGGACAAATGGACAACACCGACATCCCCAAAAGAATCATGCAGGTTACTGGGTATGATTTTACTGAGAATTAGTTATTTACACCTATCCCCCGACTCCAGACCGGCGGATAAGGAAACCTGATGGCCACTTATCCCGAGACTCAAAATCCGGGGATGAGTAAGCCCCAAGCCCCGTGGTACTGCCAAACCCTCCCAACCTGTCCCGTTAGGGACAATAGGTCGTTAAGCCCGGACAAGTTCGGAAAAAGGTGGCTGAGGGATTCGCCAGCCGGCGAATCATCTTGAATCCCCTTTATCGACCGTGGTCCGTGTGTAAAACATAATCGTAACCCAGTAGCTTTTGGCGCTGATTTTGCGGCGGAGCGTGCAAAATCAGTGACAAAAGCGGATTTTTAAACCTTTGCCTCCCCTGTCTGCTGGCGACAAGCAGATCTCCATCTTTGCGGTGAGTAGTTTCGCCATTTTTATTACTTTTGCTGAAAATATATGGATGAGTTTTCAAATTGCAGGAAAAGATAAAGGCTCTGATGCAAGGGCAGGTGTATTAAAAACAAGTCATGGTGATATTATGACTCCTGTTTTTATGCCTGTTGGTACACTGGGAACGGTGAAAGGAGTGGACTTTACTTTCCTGGAGCAGGACATCAAAGCTCAGATCATCCTTGGCAACACATACCATTTGTTTTTAAGGCCTGGCTTACAGGTCATAGAAAATGCCGGTGGGTTACACAAGTTCAATTCATGGACAAAACCAATATTGACTGACAGTGGTGGATACCAGGTGTTTTCGCTGGCAGATAACCGGAAAATTACCGATGAAGGCGTGACCTTTAAATCCCATATTGATGGCTCATCCCATTTGTTTACACCTGAAAATGTGGTGGACACCCAACGCAGCATTGGCGCCGATATCATGATGGCGCTGGATGAATGTACACCTTATCCCTGTGAGTACGATTATGCCAAAAAATCAATGCAGCTAACCCACAGGTGGCTTGAAAGGGGATTTAAACATGTTCAACAAACAGCACCAATGTATGGGTATGACCAGCATTATTTCCCCATTGTACAGGGCAGTGTGTATGACGATTTGAGGCAACAGTCGGCAGAATTTATTTCTGCTTTTGATGCTGCCGGATATGCCATTGGCGGATTGTCGGTTGGAGAACCCCATGACATGATGTATAAATCCATTGAAACAGTAAACGCCATTTTACCAGAGGACAAGCCCAGGTATTTGATGGGCGTGGGAACTCCCGAAAATTTGATCGAAGCCATTGCCCGCGGTGTGGATATGTTTGATTGTGTGATGCCTACCCGCAATGGCAGAAACGGCATGTTATTTACCATAGACGGTATCATCAACATTAAAAATAAAAAATGGGAGAACGATTTTTCAGCCTTAGATGAAAAAGGCACATCTTTCGTTGATAAACGCTATTCAAAAGCTTACCTCAGGCATCTGATCCATAATAATGAATTGTTGGGTGCACAAATTGCCAGCATTCATAACCTGGCATTTTATTTGAAGTTGATGCAGGTGGCAAGGCAAAAAATTGTGGATAATCAGTTTACAACATGGAAAAACGGGGTGCTTGGGAAATTAAAAGAAAGACGCTAACGTGAAGAAGATTGATACATACATCATTAAACAATTTCTAAGCACGTATTTTTTTGCGATTGCTTTGATCGTTAGCATTGCTGTGGTTTTTGATGCGTCTGAAAAAATTGATGACTTCATTGATAAAGAAGCCCCTTTGAATGCTGTCATATTTGATTATTACCTGAATTTTATACCCTATTTTGCCAATTTGTTCAGCAGCCTGTTTGTGTTTATTGCCGTGATATATTTTACTTCCAAAATGGCTTATGCCAGTGAGATTATTGCCATATTGAGTTCAGGGGTGAGTTTTTTCAGGTTGTTGTATCCGTATTTTATTGGAGCCATCATCATCACAGCATTTAACTTTTCCCTTGGGTATTATATTATTCCTGAGGCGAACAAAGAACGGCTTGAATTTCAGAATACATATCTGAAAGGAGCTGGGAAGTCGGGTGAATCGGATGTACACAAACAAATTGAACCCAATGTGTATGTGTATATGGAAAATTTCAACCTCAGGCGCGAGCAAGGTTATGGATTTTCAATGGAAAAATTCGACAACAATAAATTGGTTTCCAAGCTAAATGCCAACAGGATAAACTGGAATGAAGAAACCAATACCTGGACACTTGAAAATTATAAGATACGGAGGTTTCACGAGGATGGTCAAACAATTGAAGTGGGTGCTGAAAAGGATACCAGCATAGCTGTTACGCCTGATGATTTTACGGTCAATGAAAAAATCATCAATGCAATGACACCCCGGGAACTGGACAAGTATATTGAGCAGCAACAATTGAGAGGGACTTCAGCCGTTACGTTTTCACTCTTGGAAAAACACAAGCGTATAGCCTTCCCTTTTTCTATTTTCATACTGACTTTCATGGGTGTTATTCTATCATCAAAAAAAATCAGGGGAGGCATTGGTTTGCAAATAGGCCTGGGCATACTTCTGAGTTTTACGTATATTTTATTCATGAAATTTTCAGATACCTTTGCCATCAGTGGGTTAGTATCTCCCATGTTCGCTGTTTGGATCCCCAATATTATTTATGCCGGCTTGACCTTTGTCTTGTTGCCGATGGCTCCAAAATAATGCCTTGTTGATAAATTGTTAAATCTAATGAAGTGTTGAAATACACAAGTGAATAGCAGGTTTTGTGTGTTCGGCTTAAATATAATTCCTGAATATTTGGTCGTCTTAAAAATAAATGTTTTAATTTAGCCAAGAAATCTAAAACCAGTAGTTATGGGTGATTATTATGATAAAACAAAAGAATTGATACAACGTCGCCTCGATGCCCAAAAGGGTGGAGGGGACAGTGCAATTAGAAAACAAGCGGCAATGGGTAAATTAACAGCAAGGGAACGGATAACTAACCTTGTTGACAATGATTCATTTCACGAATATGATTTGTTCGTTGAACATGAAGCCCGTGAATTTGGAATGGAAAAGAAAAAGCTCCATGGCGATGGTGTTATTATTGGAACGGGCACCATTTACGGTAGCCCAGTATGTATTTTTGCTCAGGATTTTACCGTAGCCGGTGGTTCCCTGGGATTAATGCATTCCAGGAAAATTACCAAGATCATGGACCATGCATTAAAAATGCGTGTGCCTCTGATTGGTATCAATGATTCCGGTGGAGCTCGTATTCAGGAAGGCGTAAATTCCCTGGCCGGGTATGGCGAAATATTTTTCAGAAACACACTCAACAGTGGTGTCATCCCACAAATTTCGGTGGTATTAGGCCCATGCGCTGGTGGAGCAGTTTATTCGCCAGCGTTGTCTGATTTTGTGTTTACCGTTAATGAAATATCAAAAATGTTCATCACCGGCCCCGGTGTAATTAAAACTGTCCTTGGCGAAGAAATTTCAATGGAAGCACTGGGTGGAGCCAAAATACAATCGAAAATTACCGGGAATGTGCATTTCTACGCTGAAAGTGAAAACGAATGTTTTGAACAAATCAAAAAGCTGTGTACCTTCATTCCTTGGAATAACAAACAAAAAGCCAAAGTATTTCCTGCCAAACCTCCCAAGAAAAAATATCAAATCAGCGATATTGTGCCCATTGATCCGAGAGAACCATACGACATGGCACATGTAATCAGGGCTTTGGTGGATGATTCTGATTTCTTTGAAATTCAGCAAAATTGGGCTAAAAACATCATCATTGGTTTTGGACGTATTG
>JAQIDD010000197.1 GCA_027858215.1 Candidatus Delongbacteria bacterium
TGAAATATGGCGTCATAAGTTTTAATTCTGTAAACATTGTCAAAAAGAACTTAGTTGTTGACTTTCAATAACCCAAAAAATTTTTTAGGGGGATCAATACCGAAATCCGTTAATTTAACTTCAAGGCTACCTTTAAGCACATAGCCTGAACTTTCGCAAGTATCAACACCACAAGGCACAACAAAGCGCTGGGATACTCCTGCGATGGTGATTTTTGTCTTAAAATCAGATAACCCTTTGGTTTTCCTGCATTCTTCCAAATTACGGGGCTCAATAGTCATAATAATGAACGGATATTTGGAAGCATTTACCATTTCAAGAAAATCTTCGCGTATCCGTTTGTTTGCGCCTTTAAATTGGCTCACGGAAATCTCGATGCGTTGGTCGCGTTTTATGTTACTGATGCTATCTGAAAGCCTTACAATTTTTGGATTATGATTGATCAATTGAAATTGATTAATATTTGATGAACCGTGAATGGAGATGTGATTTACACAACTATCTTCCATATTGGGTACTTCCTGACCGGCTGCATTATATTTATATTGTAGCAGAAAGACCGCTACCAAATAAAAGCTGTATTTTGAAAATTTCAAGCCCATAACATTTCAAAACCAAGGAAATACTGCCGTTGATAAAAATTAAAAAACAATACTTCAATTGACTTTGGTAAATTCAAGGTTATATTTCACTTCCACTTCATCGCCTGTTTTTAAAGTACCGAAAAAGGCAGTGGGTGGATCTATCCCAAAGTCAGACATTTTCAGGCGCACCTTTCCGCTGACCGTAAATTGCCGGTCTGACGAAACGGTAAAATCAACAGGTGCTATAATCTCTTTTGTTTTGCCTGCTACAGTCAGCATCCCGGTTATATCCGCGTTTTTTCCTGATACTGTATGTGGCTCGTCCCCCTTCATGGTAAATTTAATTTGTGGGAATTTCCTCCTTTTTAATGCTTTACGGGCTTTCCTCCTCATGTTGTTTTTATCGCTTTTCAATCCTTTTACCGGGGACGTAAATTTCACGTACTCTATTTCTGATACAACACTTCCTTTCAACTTCAAACCGGTTTCGGCACCGAGCCCGGTCGCTTTCAGTTCCCAGTCGTCCAACGAAGAAGTACCGGTAACCGTTAGAGAACTGTTCTTTGCGTTTAACTTATAAACATTTTGGGCGGTCGCTGTAATCGCGAACAACAAAGTCATTATGCTTAATGACAGGTATTTAAACCTTAAATTTCTCATTTATTTAATTTTAAGTGTTCATAAGGTTACTGCTTTTTATTCTCCACCGGCAAGCCCAACGTAACCCAATCGTGCATGCCGCCACGATAGTACAGTATTTTTTCGGGTGGGTAACCGGCCGACAACAAATTGCGGATAGCGGTAGGCGATTGCGGACATTGCGGTCCGTTACAAAAAAAGATCGCCGGTAAGTTGCGGTCCAGTTCATCCATCCTGTCTGTTATTTCATTGTGAGGAATGTTTTTGGCACCTGGGATAGTGGAAACTTCGTAAAAGTCTGATGTGCGGGAATCTATTACCGGAAGCCCTTTTTCCTTAAATTCATTTACTTCTATTTCATCTACAGTGCGCACACCATTCGCAACCTCTAAAGGCTGGATTATTCCCCAGGTGGTATCTACCTGTACCAAGCCCACTTCGCCATTTACCGGCTGTGGTACCATTTGTGTTTCGTCCCTTTTGGCCGGCCGTTTTTTATTAATATCCATATTCTGTTTTTTTATTAAAAAGCCATTCCCAGCGTAAACAACGCTTGTGTATCGTATTCACTTTCTTTAGTTACAGGGGGTTGAATACCAAAACCCACTGCGATTTCATCGGCAATCCTGAATTTAAGGCCAAACAGGGATTACAAACTGGTTGCCTCTTCGGTTATTTATCCCCTGAGCTCCAATTCCGGATAAAGCATTTTCGACGCTTTGAATATAAATGAACTTTCATATTCTGCTATTTTATACTTTTCATGGTGTATATTTTAAAATACTGTATGATTTTCGTCTGTTAATAAATAGATTTGAGATAATTCATTAAATCTCTTAAATCGGCATCACTCATTTTCCATCGGGGCATATCTGTAATGAGTTTATCGCCGTCAGGATGTTGACCTTTTTCGACTGCATTTTTGAAGACTTCAAAAGTGTATCCTTCTGCATGTTCGTCTTCTTCCTGCTCTCCTTCGGCGTGTTCTTCTTCTCCGTGATGATGATCCGATGAAAGAGCGGACCACCGGATATCAGGTGCATCCATTATTTCCATGTGCATCATGTGCCTACCTCCTCTGGCATCTGTTCCATGACAGGAAACACAAGCATAGTGTCCTCCCATCATCATCATACCCATGTCAGGACCCCCTGTATAAGTAATAGGTGTTTCCCGCTCACTTGTGGCGGTAAAATTTATACGTTCTCCATTCGAATCGAAGTTTCCTGTTCACCAGGTTGTCCAGGCCTGCATCCTGTTGGTTGCCGGCGGGTTACATCCCGCAAAAAACACCGGTACACTGATTATTAAAAACAGTAAGAATTTCATGGTTATCATTTTATGATTACAAAGTCTCTATGACTTTTTGAAGTTTCGTGCGGATTTCCTTCGCAATACTTTCGAGCTCAGCATTTCCAACTGCCATCATTGAAGTCACCGGATCGACCGCTGCAACTTCTGTTTTGCCTTCTTCCATTTCCTGCACAATTACGTTGCAGGGTAACATGGTACCTATTTTGTTCTCATGCTGAAGGGCTTTATAGGCATTTGGCGGGTTACACGCGCCAAGAATCCTGTATTTTCTGAAATCCACATCCAGCTTTTCCTTGAGCTTTTCGTGGATATTTATTTCTGACAGTACGCCAAAACCTTCTTTTTTCAATTCTTCTGTTACCTTTTCAACGGCTTCGTCAAACGAATAGTTTGTTGTTTTTTCGATATAAT
>JAQIDD010000199.1 GCA_027858215.1 Candidatus Delongbacteria bacterium
GTTTAAAAAATCATCATCAGACTTTACAAAATCCAGATTTTCTGTATTAATAACTAAAACAGGTATTTCCGGATGTTGTTTAAAAAATGTAAAATAACTGTCTTCAATGCTTTTCAAATAATCTATTGAAATGCTTTTTTCGTAATCCCTTCCTCTTTCATGAATATTTGCTAACAGTTTTTCAGGAGATTTGTGCAAATAAACATATACATCCGGGGAGGGCAACCGTTGATAAATAATATTGAAAATATTGCGGTAAAGGTCAAATTCCTGGCTATGCAAAGTTGACCTTGCAAAAATCAACGATTTCACAAGGTAATAATCTGAAGCCACGCCATTGGTAAACATATCCTGTTGATGAATTTCTTTGTTCAACTGATGATACCTGTCCGCAAGGAATGACATTTCAACAGTAAATGCATATTTTTCCGGATTTTCATAAAATTTAGGTAAAAACGGGTTGTTTTCAATATGCTCGTACACCCCTCTGTAATTATTTAATTTACAGAATTTCTGTACAAAAGAGGTCTTCCCTGCCCCTATATTACCTTCTATAATTAAAAATTTATTTTCCACATCCCGAAAATAGTAAATATTATTATGTTAGCAAAGAGCATAAATGATGGTATTATTTTCTTTGATTGAAGAAACAGTACAATCCCAGGAGAAAGCGGGTGTTGGCCACTTTTTCGGCATTTTGTACCACACCGTGTTCATCCGGAGTTCCAAAAGCGGCTCCTGTGTGTTCAATTTCAAAACTTACCCGGATAAATTTATTCTGATACCATACTCTTGGAGCTACCCGGTACATATATGCCATATCATTGCCAACTCCCCAGGTGTTACCCACAATTTCATCCGCTGCACCAAAATGTTTCAGATAGCCGGAAAACACACCCACATGAAACTTATTGATCTGCCCGCTGACATCCGTCCATACTGAACCACTGGACAATGTAGTATATTCCACGATATCCCGGACGCTGTCGATCACAGCAGATACAGCAAATCCTCCCGGACTCATCACATCAGTGGCATTGTTGCCATATATTGCACCGCCTGCAAAGCGGAAATTTTTATTTCCAATGCTGACGTACCCCGTTGCTGAATATCCCGGCACCGTTGTGTTTGTATTGTAATTGGCAGATGTTACCGTTCTGGGCATGATTTTTTTGCATCCCCCGCTGACACCTGCTTTGTATGTCCAGCCTTTGAGGGTGGTTTTCCATCCTAATTTTACATGAAATTCAGGCATTCCACTGTTGCTTAAAAATTCCGGGCTCGGAATACTGGTACCGGGGTTATCAGGATCAGGGCCAAAAGAAGGATAATCCCGCTGAGACTGAACAATTCCCATGAGCGTAAATTGTCCAAGCTGTTGTGTTAATCTTATTTGCGGATTGCGTGAAAACGGCAACACCGGAGTGCCTGTGGTAAAAGACACTGTGTATGGAAAAGCCTCCAGGTTAAACACCGGATTCCAGAACTGGCCTGCCAGCAATTCCGTAGTTTTCCACTTCATTTTTACATACGCATGCCGCAAGCGTACCAGGTTAATGTTATCATTTTTTTGCCCGAAAAAATCCCCTTCAATACGGGCCGAGGTTTTGGCATTTAATACCTGAGGGCCTTTCACCGATAAACCAAAATTAGACTGAACAGCCAGCATGTTGAACGATGCCTTATCGTTAATATCGTTTCCCTCGATATCATATACTGGTGGCGCAGGCCACAGCAAAAAATGACCTTCCCTGCCGTTTACCGTTTCGCGGGTATCATAAAAAACATCCAGTTTAACATATCCGTAAGGCGTAACCTGTATGCTGTCTAACCATCCGTTTTTTTCCTGTGAAATGGCAGCTCCTCCGCCCAACATTATTATCAATACTAGTATTGCAATTTTTTTCATACTTATGATATTTTGTAATGATTCTGTATTCACATTTAAATTGATAATTTTTTCAGGGCATCTGCCCGATCACTATCTGACCACGTTTTTCCATCCATATGCACGCATACTTCGCAATATGCCAAAAATGGCTGCCGCACAAATTACAATCTCGATCATCGCTTTGAGATAATCTCCAAAAATCACATCACCTATGGCAAACAAAAAGCTAAGTACCATGATACAACCAAGAATCCAACTGGCAAACAGGTACACATAACCAGAATCTGCTCTTACTTCAGGCATTTCACGGGCAATATCTTTCCATCCTGTACCACCGGGATGTATCTTCCGGTAAAACTGCTTCAGTGTTTCCTTGTCTGTGGGGCGTGTAAGGAAAGTAACCGTCAGCCACACGAGGGTAGAAAAAGCCACGATAATGATGAGCGTCCAGCCAAAATCGTTTTGATAAACATCCATATCAAACCCGAATATCAGAACCGGCAACACAAAATAAGGGGCAATCATGGCAGAAATTTCGCTCCATGCATTAATGCGCCACCAGAACCATCTCAATAACAAAACAAGCCCGATGCCACCGGAACAAGCGAGAATAAATTTCCACGCATCGCTGATTTGTTCAAAAAAACCGGTTGCAACAAAGCTAAGCACCATCAGCAACACAGTTGTCAGGCGACTTATTTTGACGTAATACTTTTCTTTGGCTTTCGGCTTTATAAAAGGCCTGAAGAGGTCATTCACAATGTAAGAAGTTCCCCACACTGTTTGTGATGCTACCGTGGACATAAATGCTGCCAGAAAAGCAGCCATTAACAGACCAAGCAATCCTGAAGGCAAATAATCACGCATTACCATAATAAAGGTTGCACCTTTGTCTCCGGCATCAGGATACAGTACAAGAGCAACCAGGGCAACAATAATCCACGGCCAGGGTCGCAAAGCAAAATGTGCAATCTGGAACCACAATGTTGCCAGCAGCGAATGCTTTTCATCTTTTGCCGACATCATACGCTGTGCTATATAACCACCACCACCTGGTTCAGCACCGGGATACCAACTGGCCCACCATTGCACCCCAAGGTAAGCAACAAAAGCCACAACGCTCATCTGCAATACCCCCCCAACAGAAGAAACCGGTTGCCCATCTCCTACTTTTGGTGTAAATTCAAACACCCATTCAGGTAATTTAGCTTTCAATCCGTCAACACCACCAACTCCAGGTGCATTGAGCGCTACAATGGCAAGGACGATAGTTCCGCCCATGGCAATCACAAACTGAAAGGTATCTGTGAGCGATACGCCCCACAGTCCGGACAGTGCTGAATACAAAGCCACAAAAGCCAGCATCCCGCCAACAAGCACCATGTGAATCGTCATTTCATTGCCAAGCATCATAAAAGAAGTATGCCCGTTGATGGCAAAATCCGGAAACATCACCTGAAGGATTTTCAACATAGCCAGATTTACCCATGCAATAACAATTACATTCATAAACACCCCGATATACACAGCTCTAAAACCGCGTAAAAATCGTGCCGGCCTACCTGAATACCGTATATGTACAAATTCACAATCAGTTAAAATTCCGGCACGGCGCCACAACCTGGCAAAGAAAAACACCGTCAGCATTCCTCCCAACAGCATGTTCCACCAAAGCCAGTTTCCTGCAATTCCGTTTTCAGATACAAGCTCTGTTACAGCCAGGGGGGTATCTGCTGCAAACGTAGTTGCTACCATGCTGGTACCAGCAATATACCATGGCAATTTCCGCCCTGAAAGAAAAAAATCGCCTGTACTACGCCCGGCTTTTCTGGCCATAATTATGCCAATCGTAATGCTGACAACAAAATACAATGCTATGATGATCCAGTCAATGTTTGCTATTATCATTTTTTGCCTTTTTCTGTGTAACCATGAAGTGACATAATAAGATCATATTTTGACTCGGCAGTAGCCCTGCTGCATGCATTAAAATGCCACCATTCATATACTATATTGTAAAAACCAGCTTTATGCATCACATTGTGTAAAAAATGCCTGTTTTCAATGGCTTTAGCACTGATTATCCCACTTTCAATCAAATCTTCATCCCTGTTAGTATAGGCTTCCTCCCCAAAATGATCAAAATCAGTGCCCATATCCAATATATTGCCGGCCGTATCCATAAGACATACATCTATCGCTGCGCCATAATTATGAAGTGAACGTTTGTCCGGTGGGGTAACATACCAATGCCGGCGCTTCAATGGTACATCACATACCTCCCACATGCGTTTTTGTACTGACACCGGCCGTACGGCATCCCAAACCAGCAAACGCAATTGAGGAAATGTATCCTGAAGGTATGCAGAGGCTTTTGCCAGTTTTTTTGCAACATCAGGCTGTAAATAGGCTTGTTCCAAATCACTGTAAAGGTCTGTGCTAAGAAAATTATCTGTAGTGCTGTACCGTAGCCTGACATGTATGGTGCTGTCAAGTTTCTGGACATTGACCAGACCCAGGGATTCCAGATATTTTGCTTCGGTAGTCAATGCAGGTTCTGCTGAATCCATAACGATACTGTCATTTTCCAGGTTTGTTCCGTCAACATCCTCCATGGTCATGCTATCAAATGCTTTCTGAATACCAGGCTCGTTATTATTGTTTTTACACCCATAGATACCCAACATAATACACAGTGTTAAACTTACACAATAAAATTGGATATGTTTTTTACTGAACATTGCGTAACAAAGATAAAAAAGGCTTTAAAAATTTTGTAGTAATCACTGTTTTTATTGTCACCAATACATAATTGTAATGTTTTATGCTTACAGTTTTGATTGAAAATGAGGTTATTAATATGCTTATGCATATTGCCCGGTAATGCCTATCCCTATTTATAATGGAACCATCTCAAGTAAATAAAATTTGCTACATTTACACCGAAGAAACAACACGTTAACAAACATGCTTACAAGTGTATCAACACATTTTAAGAACCTTAGCAAAAAATTTATTTCTCCTCTATTAAAATCCTGAGCTTATGAAAAAAATCTATTTATTGGCTTTCCCTGTATTTTTTGCTTGTCATATTTATGCACAAAACATTATCCTGATGCATACAAATGACCTACACTCAAAACTAAATGGCTACTCTCCTGAAATCGAATACACCCCGTTAACCACCGGAGACGATAACACAAAAGGAGGTTGTGCCAGAATTGCTGCCCTTATACAAGAAAAAAAATCAAAACACCCGGAAGATATTGTGCTGGTCGTTGATGCCGGAGATTTTTTAATGGGATCACTTTTTCATCCGCTGGAAAAAACCACCGGTTTTCAATTGGGATTAATGGAAGAAATGGGTTATGATTACCTCACCATAGGAAACCATGAGTTTGATTATGGGCCAGAAACCCTTGCTGACATCATTAACCTGGCAAAACAAAAAGGCTCCATTCCTCAATTATTGCTCACTAATATTGAATTTGATGAAAATGATGACAGAGACAATAAACTCAAAGCTCTTTTTGATGAAGGCATAATCCAAAGGTATGCCATACACAAAGAAAAAGGTGTAAACATTGCTTTTCTTGGAGTATTTGGAGAAAATGCAGTAGAAGTACAACCCTATTTGGAACCAGTAACTATGTCTAACCCATACAAAGCCGCAAAAAAAACTGCAAAAGAACTCAAAAAAAGCGGCAAAGCAGATGTGGTCATTGTTCTGTCGCATTCGGGCATTAAAAAATCCGGAAATGAATGGGAAGGTGAAGACATTAAACTTGCCAAAAAAGGGAATAAATACATTGACGCTGTCATCAGTGGTCATTCGCATACCACAACCCAAAAGCCTATATTAATTGAGAACACCCCTGTTGTACAAACAGGTGCAGATGGTCAACATGTTGGATGTATGTTGTTTATGCAAAATGACAACGACTACAAATTTTCTGACTTCAGGCTTATTCCGGTGAAAGATAACATTGTGGGCAAAAAATCAATTCAATCAAAAATTGACAAACAACAGGCTTTAGTTCAGGATCAATTACTGGCCCCTTATGGAATTGAATATGAACTACCCGTTTTTGAGACCGATTTTGAAATGTCTTGCATTGAAAGTGGAAACCTTCATCTATCCACATTGGGACCATTTTTGGCTGATGCCATTTATTATGATATTCACAACCATGGAATTCATACGGATGTAAGTATGATTGCCGCCGGCGTTATCCGCAACCATATTAACCCGGGCATTTATGGCAAACAGAATATTGCAGATGTATTCAGTATATGCCCGCTAGGCCAAGGGAAAGATGACATACCGGGAAGCCCATTAGCCCAGGTGTATGTTACTGCAAAAGAATTAAAAAATGTGCTTGAAGTACTACACATGGTTCAATCATCAAGCAGCTCCAACTATTGCTTTTACAGTGGTATTCGCATTTACATTAATCCGGAAAAAGGGTTTCTTAACAAAATTCAAAGAATAGAACTCGGCAATAAAGCTAACGGATGGGAAGCAATAGACCTCAGTAAGCACAATACAAAATTGTATGCAGTGTCAGCCAATGCTTACATGCTGGAATTTCTGGGGATGATAAAACAAAAAACCTTAGGCCTTGTAAAAGTTAATCCCAAATTACAAGATGGCACAACAATGGAAAACATCAGAAACGCTATTATTGATATGAATCCTGATGCACAGGGGGTACAGGAAGGAAAAGAGTGGCTGGCGTTTTACCGGTATGTTAGCAGTTTTCCGGACACCAACAACAATGGGATTCCTGACATGCCTCAGGCATACAAAACACGTTTTAACCCCATAATCCTTACTTCAGGTAAGGATAATTAGTGTCTGTCAATAGAGTCAGTGTTTAGTTCATAATGTTCAAGATTAAGGCGTGTGAAAATTTTAAACCGCAGCATACTAACGTATTCGAGGATTTAAAATTTGAGCTACAAC
>JAQIDD010000220.1 GCA_027858215.1 Candidatus Delongbacteria bacterium
AAGTTCGGATTTATTTCCATACAATATAGTTGCGTTGTCTTAACCTAACAACCACAAAAATAACATAAAAAAATGGTAAAAAAAGATCGATTATTGGGAAATATGTAAATAATCTTTTCTCTCCTGTGTACTTCAGGCTTTTATGCAATACAAAAAATTGAATTAATTTTAACAACACCCAAACAGCAATTAAGATGTACATGAAAATGCGTTCAGGGAATAAACAATATATCCCCACAAGTACAAAAGGCGTAATGCTTCTCGAAACCGGTTCAGCAGCAAGTAAATACCGCTGCCATGCTTTATAGTATTTACTGCTTGTCATGTGCCTGGATTTTTGTTTTATCCATGTTTTTATGCCTGCCGGAGGTTTTGAAATGGTTTTAGCTTCGGGCAAAAACATAACTTCTGTATTTTTCCTTGAAGCACAAGCATTGACAAATAAATCATCATCGCCTGAAAGCACATTATTAAATCCTTTAAACCCACCTCTGTTTTGCCATAATGATTTTTTATACGCCAGATTACGCCCCACTCCCATGTATGGTTTTATACGGGTTGACATGCCTCCGTACATCATTGCAATCAGTAATGTATCATAGCGTACCAGGGCATTCAATAAACCTTGCTTATGTTCATAAGCACCATAACCAAGCACAATTTCCCTGCCTTTGCGAAATGATCCGGCCATACACCTGAGCCAGTTTTTGGATGCAGGATAACAATCTGCATCAATAAATACCAGGTATTCGTGGTTGGCTGCCCGGATGCCAATGCTTACGGCAACTTTTTTTCCCCGCCGGAATTTACCGGCCTCCGGCACCCATGTTATATAAAGTTTGTCAGATTCTTGAGCAATCCCGTTCAGCACTTCCCTGGTGTTGTCATCAGAACAATCATCCACGACAATAACTTCATATTCTGGATAATCCTGTTCCAACACAGCAGGCAAATGCCGGCGCAGGTTGTTTTCTTCATTGCGCGCTGCAATGATGACTGAAACAGGAGGTAAATCTGTGCTTATTTTTGCCCGCTTGCTGTGTCTCCACCATCCGGTAAACACGAACAACCAAAAAAACAGCCTTACAAAAACGAGTAAAACCAGGCATGCAGCCGCTATCCAAAACACAGGATCAGTCATCAGACTTGTTTATTTGCTTTGCACGATTCCATACAGCGTCCATTTCCTCCAGTCTCATTTTTTTCATGTCCTTATTATGCTTGTTTGCATATTCCTCCAGGTATTCAAACCGGTACCGGAATTTTTTGTTGGTGCGTTCCAGTGCATTGTCAGGCATAATATCATACAACCTCGCTGCGTTGATCACTGAAAACAACAAATCTCCGAATTCATTCTCGATTTCCCCCTGTTTTCTGGTTTGAACTGCAGTTTTGAGCTCATCAAGTTCTTCTTCAATTTTATCAAACACCTGTGCTTTTTCTTCCCAGTCAAAACCCACTGCCCGGGCTTTATCCTGCATACGGTATGCTTTTACCATGGCAGGCAACGATGTGGGAACACCCCCCAATACGTTCCGGTTGCCTTTTTCCTTTAATTTTAATTTTTCCCAGTTCTGCTCTACTTCCAGAGCATCTTTCACCTTGGTATCGCTGAAAATATGCGGATGGCGGAACACCAGTTTTTCACAGATACCATTGATAACATCAGTAATGTCAAACGCGCCTTTTTCAGAACCGATTTTCGCATAAAACACAATGTGCAGCAACAAATCACCAAGCTCTTTACGCATCCCCTCATAATCATTTTCAATTATGGCATCGGCAAGCTCATAGGTTTCTTCTATGGTAAGTGTACGAAGCGTTTCGGGCGTTTGTTTACTATCCCACGGGCATTTTTCCCGCAGCTCATCCATGATATCCAATAAACGCTTAAACGCTTTCAATCTGTCATCCATACCTTTCATTTTAAATTTTAAATTTTAAAATACAAATATCAAATAAATTACAATCAATCAAACATCAAATCGCAAACAAATTTTTTGTATTGTTATGTGGGCAAATCCGCCTGTATGCCATTGCGCTCCATCCCTGCCCTGATGCAGTCGGACGGTCTTCGCCTGCTATCTGCCATGTGGCGCTGTTGGTGTTGTATCACGGCAGACAGGAGTTCACTCCAATCACTCTGCTGCCGGCACAAAACCCAAAACAGCACCGCATATCAGGATATACGGCTACGCCCTTTTGCATAATATCCCAACCCGAAACCCGAAATACCTATCCTACCAGAAATTCGAATACATTTGATTCAGACTAAGCCCCATTCCAAATTCAACAGATTCTGCTTTAAAACCATAAGCTTTAAAAGAAACATTCAAAAACACATTTTGCAAAATATAATATCTGAATCCGAGCCGCTCATACATCCATTCATCGGCTTTGCTACCTAGCACCTCCGGCGAACGAACAACGTATATCCCAAATCCGGTAAAAATACTCAGCCTTTTCATGAAAAATTCATGGTTTATGCCAATGCCGGACCGCGTTAGTTGCCAAAAATTCAGGTCTTTATAAAAAAATTGATTGTCCCAGTTTGACCAATTGAAAGATTCATTGTAAAATCCGTCCAGGGAAAGCCCGGCTTTTCGCTTTGGGGCGTAACGGTAGTTCCAGCCAACAGAAACACCGCCGGTAAAAAACGTTTGATCCGTACCTGAGTTTATTTCCGGATGATCCGGATCATTGAAGCCTTTGTAAATATTTGTCTTTCCCAACACACCCAACACATAAATTTCATGCGACGGATCCCACACAATGGGACGCTTTACATCCCGGTAGGAATTATAGTTTCCTGTTAAATAATAACTTAATCCTGCATTGACATTCAATTGGTTCAGGCCTTTGTTTGGTTTTCTGATGGCCCCGTTTGAATAATGGGTTAATTCCACTCCCGCATCAAGCGCATAATAATCTGACATCCAATACCTGAAATGAAAACCGGTATTAAAAAGGTAATTCACCCGTGTGGATATGGCAATGTTGGTAGGATTAGCATCCACCAAAAACCGCTTTGAATTGTACGTTAATCCACTGCTCAGTTTATATATAAATTCAGCTTGTTCCCATCGCCTGAGGGGGATATCAATAAAACCATAAAAACCTGCAGCATAGCCAAGCACTTCATCGTATCCCAGGTCATTGAAATGCAGTCCTAATCCCGTTACCGGATAGTGATAAGCCACATGCCAGTCATCGTTTCCGTTAAGTTGTACCGCAATCTCAAATTCGGCACCGTTAACCGGATCTTGTTTCAGATGTTCCATGCCTTCACGGTGTGGCGTAACCGTTCCGCCAAGGTATTCTCCACTGATCAAAAACGGGTATTGTGCTAATAAAGGGTTGATGCTAAACCCCACAAACAATAACACAATTAAAAACCTCTTCTCCATGTCTTAAAATCATTTATCAAACTCCATTGCCATATGCGTAACTAATCAGTGTGAATAGCGTTACGGTGTCTCCGCTGTAACTATTGTATTCACCATAATAGTTACCAATATTCAATCCGTACGGTATCTCCAATCTGCAAATCTAACAATTGTTTTAAATTCCCCTCCCTGATAGCCAATTCAAGCAAATCCTGGGAGTTAAATACAGCACAAAGGCTTCCCTGGCGTACATCAGCATACGATGTGTTGATTTTATTCAGTTTGTTTTGCTCAGATACCACCAATATTCTGATTTTTTTATCGCCCACATGCTCGTAAAACATCTGTTTAGTCAAATTACTCATGCCATTTCCATACGAGTCAAAATAAAGGAAAGCGGCGTGAATGGATCCGGGCTTAAAAACAACTTTCAGTTCAGTGTTTTCATTTACTTCATACGCCGGTTTTCCTAATTCATCCGGCGACATTCCGTTTCCTATGCCAGCAGCCAAAGCAGCAAACACATTCAATTCAGGAAAACTGTTGCCTTCGTAATACATCTCATCATTAATAATCCAGGCGTTATCCGGGTTTTCCCCCAAAATGAATGGCCAGTATCCATTATCCGCTCCAATAAAATAATGATTTCTGTGTTTTAGCAGTACGTGTGGTGTTTTAGCAGAGGCAGCAGCATTAACACACATCAAATGAATGCTGTTTTCCGGAAAATAACGCCAGGCTGCTCGCATAACAAAAGCTGACTGCATGGTATTGAATGGTTCTATTTGATGTGATACATCACTAATGACAACATCAGGCATATAGCGCATTAAACGATGTTTAAGCGCTGCCAGGTAAAAATCCTGGTTTTTCCAATCACTGATAATACTAACAATTTTCGGCATAAAAAGACTGCATAAAAATCATGATAAAATTAAAAAATTAACTTTATTTGTACCATAATATGACAGAACAATCTTTTATAATTGATATTTCAGACCTCCGGGCATTTCACGGTGCTAATGGATCACACCTTGAGTTAATAAAATCATATTTTCCAAAATTAAAACTTGTTTTCAGGGGAGATACGGTAAAAGCAATGGGTAATCCCGAAGAAATCCAACGATTCTCGGATGCCCTGGAGATTATCACTTCCTATTATGAAAAATACCACAAGCTTGATCAGGATATTTTAAGGGAAATTCTCAACGCAGGCGCAGGCAAATCAAAAAGAATGCTGGAACAGGAAAAAGATATCCTCCTGTACAACACCAATGGCGCACCGATAAAGGCACGTACCCCGGGACAGATAAAAATTGTTGAGCTGGAAAAGAAAAACGACCTGTTACTTACCTTTGGCCCTGCCGGCACAGGCAAAACATACACGGCCATAGCGCTGGCTGTCAGAGCACTAAAGGAAAAGCGCATCAAGCGGATTATCTTAAGCCGGCCAGCAGTGGAAGCAGGGGAAAACCTGGGTTTCCTGCCCGGCGATCTCAAAGAAAAGCTCGATCCTTATCTTCAACCTTTATATGATGCCCTGCTGGATATGATCCCGTATAAACGGCTTGAAAAAATGCTGGAAGACCAAACCATACAAATTGCACCGCTGGCTTTTATGCGCGGACGCACCCTCAGTAACTCATACGCCATTCTGGATGAAGCTCAAAATGCTTCTGTCAAGCAATTGAAAATGTTCCTTACCCGTATGGGCGAAAATGCTAAATTCATTGTTACCGGCGATATCACGCAAACAGACTTACCACCAAACCGGGCTCCGGGCCTGCCCTTTGCACTGAGTATCCTCAAAGACATCGAAGGCATTGGCATCATCAGGCTCGGACAACAAGATATTATACGTCACACCCTTGTTAATAAAATTGTTGAAGCATACGAAAAAGAAGAAGACAAAAAATCAAAATCATGATGGAAACAATCACTGAAACAAAATTTCATTTTCCCGGCACAACGGACATATACAATGGTAAAGTCAGGGATGTTTATACCATAGACAATAAACACCTTGTTATGGTAGTATCAGACAGGATTTCAGCATTCGATGTTGTGCTGCCAAAAGGCATCCCCTACAAAGGACAGGTATTAAACCAGATTGCTTCAGAATTTTTGGATGCCACGAAACACATTGTTTCCAACTGGAAAATCTCCACACCCGACCCCATGGTGACAATAGGTCACAAATGCAAACCCTATCCCGTGGAAATGATTGTCAGGGCATACCTTACAGGAAGCTCATGGAGAGCTTACAAAAAGGGAGCCAGAGACATTTGTGGTGTACCCATTCCTGAAGGCATGAAAGAACACCAGGCTTTTGAAAGCCCCATTCTCACTCCCACCACCAAAGCAGGACAGGGAGCGCATGACGAAAACATTTCGCGGAAAGAGATTATCCGTCAGGGGCTGGTAGATGAAGACGAATACAAGCAACTCGAAAAATATGCCCTTGCACTCTTCGAACG
>JAQIDD010000223.1 GCA_027858215.1 Candidatus Delongbacteria bacterium
CAACTTTTGATGTACGACTGGATGGCTTAGGGTTTCGTATTTATTGTTTGTTGTTTGTTGTTTGTTGTTTGTTGTTTGGGATTTCCTGTCGCAGGCAGGGGAGCTTCCCTGTTTATACGGATTGGTGTTTGCCTTTAAGGTTTATGTTTCTTTTTTTATTCCATATTAGCGGTGTAATTATTCAATTTTTGACCTGTTTTTTATTTATTTGATAAAATGAAAACCAATGCACTTGACATGGTGGAAAAACTGAGGGAAACGGATGAGAAAAACAAATAAAAACCTGACTGAAGGAAAGATTGGCAATCAATTGTTTCATTTGGCCTGGCCTATGCTCTTTGGGATGCTGGGCATGGTCATATTCAACCTTGCAGACACCTATTTTCTTGGTAAACTTGGTGTTGACCAACTGGCAGCCATGGGGTTCTGTTTTCCTGTTGTGATGTTTATAAACAGCTTATCGCATGGCATTGGCATTGGTACAAGTTCACTGATATCGAGAAACATCATTACCGAAAAACGCAGCGAGGTAAAACTTATGGCAAGCCGGGCAATATTGCTGGGCGTAACCGTGGTTTTGATATTTGTTATTACCGGGTTATCTACCATCCGGCCGCTTTTTAGTATGCTTGGGGCCAGTAATCAGATTCTTCCCTACATAAACGATTACATGAGTATATGGTATTATGGGGTTCTTTTTGTTGTGATACCGGTAATAGGCAATAATATTGTCAGGGCGACGGGAGATACATTTTTACCGGGCATGGTAATGGTAGCTTCGGCTGTTGTCAATATCATTATGGACCCCCTATTGATTTTCGGATATGGGCCCTTCCCGGAAATGGGGATGAAGGGAGCAGCATTGGCTACCGTAATAGGCCGCAGCAGTGGACTGATTTTCATTCTTATTGTATTGATAAAACGGGAAAATTTATTGACTCTGCATTTCGGGCGCATCGCGCATATTTTTAAAACATGGGGAAAACTTGTTTATATAGCGGGCCCGGCAGCACTGGGGATGTTGATAACACCACTTTCCATCGGCATCATTACAAAAATCATTGCCGGTTTTGGAGAAAAAGCAGTTGCAGCATTTGGTGTAGCCTCCCGTGTGGAAATGTTTGCCCTGATGGTTGTAGCATCCCTGGGGTCAGTGTTGATTATTTTTATCGGGCAAAACATAAGCAAGGACAAATTTCCACGTATTTTTAAAGCCTTGCGATATTCAGGTGGATTTTCGCTGACATGGGGCATACTGTTGTTTTGCATGTTTTTGATGTTCGGGCAATCCATTGCCTCTGTTTTCACTGATGATGCCGAAGTTATCAGCATCGCTAATAATTTCTTCATCATTGTCGGAGCAAGTTACGGATTTCAGGGATTGGTAATGTTGAGCAATGCCAGTTTCAACGGGATTAACAGGCCCTACCCTGCTACCTTTTTTGCTATCGCAAGAATGATATTCCTTTATGTTCCACTTGCATGGCTCGGTTCAAAACTTATCGGCATTAACGGAATTTTCTGGGCAGGTTTTATAGCCAATCTGGTAGTCGGAATAATATCTTTCTGGTACCTTCACACAAACATCAAAAAAATCAGGGATAACAACAATCCGGTTAACTAATACGGTCTAAATGGTTATAAAAGCAAAAGCACACACTAAAATCCGAAAGCAAGATTAAAATTTCATCCTGTCCATGTCCCGCTTCATATCCTTATCCTTGATGTCTTTGCGCTTGTCGTGCAATTTCTTCCCTTGTGCCAATGCTATTTCCACTTTGACCAATCCACGTTCATTAATAAACAATGATATTGGAATCAGGGTATATCCACGCTCGGTAACGTATTTACGGATTTTCTTTATTTCTTTTTTCTGAAGCAGTAATTTACGAGTGCGCTGAGGCTCATGATTTTCAATATTACCGTACTGATATTCAGCAATATGAAGGCCTTTGATATACACTTCACTGTTTTTATCAACAAAACAATAGGCATTGTTAAAATTCACTTTCCCGTTACGGATGGATTTTATTTCGGTGCCGACAAGCTGAATCCCCGCCGTAAATACATCCGTTAACTGATATTGGTAAGATGCTTTTTTATTTTTAAACTCTCTTACTTTTTGATGTTCCATAAAAACCTCCTAACCCGTGTAACCC
>JAQIDD010000242.1 GCA_027858215.1 Candidatus Delongbacteria bacterium
CTTATATATTTTTAAGTCATTTATCAGGTACTGAAGTTTCGCGCATAAATTTTTCAATAATCGCTGACAGCCTGCAGTCAAATTTTCTTTTGTTTACACGAAGGCACAAAGTACACAAAGTGTTGTTATAATTCGCTTACTATTTTTTCTTTGTGTTCTTAGTGCCTTTACTGTCATGCGTTGGTACAAGTTTGGGAAGTGTTTTAATAATTTTGTTCTAATGCACCATTCAACCCAATCCAGACTTATGCATTAACTTTCTCCAATGCTTCCCTGATGGTAATCTCACCCATCTGTGGTAACAATTTTATACCGGCTTGTGTCAACACACTGGATGCTTTAGGCCCAAAGGGACCACTTGTGACTACCACATCAGCACCAGCCTGTATAACCGTTTGTGCTGCCTGCACACCTACACCATGCCCGGCATTTTTTTCTTTATTCTCAATAAATGTCAGGCTTTCATCATTATCATCATAAATGACGAACCCCGGAGCTCTGCCAAAACGTTCATCCAGTTTGGCGTTCCAGTCTGCTTTATCAGAAGGAAATACAATTTTCATAATTCAGTTATTTTAAGGTTTCTATAATTATTTTCCATGCTTGCCGGAAAAGATCAGTCAAATCATCCCTGCCATATTCCGGTATCGTAATACCTTCGCTGATGGCTTTAGAAAACACAGGGTCATACGGCAATTCAATCGTATATCCCAGGTGATTATCGGCAGCAAATTTTTTGATATCAGCAGCCAAGCCTGCATTTAAACTGGCCTTATTTAAAAGAATAACGGCAGGGATTTGCATTTTGTTCAACAGGTCGTTCATCCGTTTCATGTCGTGCCAGCCTGATTGAGTCGGTTCTGTTACGATTACGGCCAGGGAAGCCCCTGTTAAAGAAGCTATCACCGGACAACCAATACCCGGGGGGCCGTCTGTCAGGATGATGTCTTTTTTAAACTGGTCTGCTACTTCACGGCTCCTGTTCTTCACTTCGGTGACCAGTTTTCCGGAATTATCGGCTGCAATATCCAACCTGGCATGCACCATGGGTGTGCCAAGCCGAGATGTGGCTTCAAAAAGTAAACCTGCACGTTGCGTTTCCATGTGCAACGCATTCAGCGGACACACATGTGTACACAATCCACAGCCTTCGCAATCAATCTCATTGATTTTTAGGTCTCCCTCCTCAATGGATATGGCATCAAAATGGCAATGTTCGATACAAATTCTGCACCTGGTACATATTTCCTGATCCACAACGGCCAGTTTACCACTGTAAAAACTTTCTTCTTTTGTGTTTTCGGGAGCCATGAGCAAATGCATATCTGCCGCATCCACGTCAGCATCAGCAAGCACAATATCCTTCGCTGCAAGCTGTGCCAGGGCTGCTGTTACCGATGTTTTTCCACATCCGCCTTTGCCTGATATGACAACAATTTCTTTCATAATTGCATTTGCTTTTTCAGGTTATTACCCAGTTGTTGCCAGACTTCGCCAATTTCATTGTTCAATTTATATACAAGTTCCCCACGGGAATATGCCTCTGCTACTTGCTGACTTTCCGGTATTTTGCCAACAATGTCCAGACCTTCCCTTTTACAATAATCTTCTATAAGCTGATCTCTTCCGCTACCGGCTTTGTTAAGAACAACTGCCATGGGACGTTGTATCTTTTTCACTGTTTCCACGGCTATGCGAAGGTCATGCAAACCAAATGGTGTTGGTTCTGTTACCATCAGCACAAAATCGGCATTTTTGGTTACTTCCATCATAGGACAGGATGTCCCGGGAGGGGCATCCATAATGATAAAACTGTTATCTATGGCTGCATTTTCCAGGTTTTCAAATGCTTTTGATATCAGTGGAACGGCACTGGGCTGACCTATATCAAGCCGGTTTTCAATCAGGGTGAGATTTTCAAACTGAGGTTTAAAATACGCTGATTCACCCATTTTGTGTTTTTTCATCGGCAAGGCATCATCCGGGCAAAGCGTGGAACATGCATGGCATGAATGACACAAGTCGGGAAAAACCAATACCCTGGTTCCAAGAAAAGCGATGGCATTGAATTCACATACGTTAGAACATCTTTTGCATAAGGTACATCTTTGCTGATCCCATTCAGGTACTAACCTGTGTTCATCTTGCCGGAGCATACAGTTAGGATCATTAAAAAACAACGATGCATTGGGCTCTTCAACATCCATGTCAGACAACAATACCTGATTGATGTTTGCAGGGGGATTGTCCGCCATCAATGCTGCCAGATTTACTGAGATGCTTGTTTTTCCAGTTCCTCCTTTGCCGCTTGCTATGGCTAATTTATATCTCATGATAATTAATGATCACAGGCATTTTCACTGGTTTGTAGCTTCCCACTAATATAATCTTCGATGAGCTTTTGCGGAGATATTTGGAGCACGCCTACATGCACGGTGATATCAAAATCGTTAAATATGGCAATGGCACGTTGTCCCATCCCGCCTGCCAGAATATCTGTAGCACCTCGTTCTGCCAGCCATTTGGGTAAAAGGCCGGGCTGATGTGGTGGCGCTTCCAACGTCTGCTGTGACACAAGGTTTCCGTTTTCTACTTTAAAAAGCTCAAAATAGGCACAATGGCCAAAATGCTGGCTTAATACACCTTCAATTACCGGAATTGCTATTTTTTTCATCGCTAAATAGGTTTTGTTAAACAAAAACTCAAAACTAATCAATTAGAACATATGTTCAAAACAATTTAACAATTTATTATCAATTATTTGTGTTAAGGGCAGCGGGGAAATTGTCGTATTCATCCTGCATGGTCTCTGCCTCCGGCCTATATCTGGCCTGTGGCATGGCGGCTGTTGACATCTGCCCAAACAGGATTTTCCCGTCTCCGCAAAGCTCCGCCGAGCACAGCCTCCGGTCAATCTGTTGTGCAGGCAAACAGCACACCATCCCACAGGTCAGGATAACGGCCTCCGTCAGGCTGCGGAAACGTGGAATATCAATAGTATCCATAGAGCTTTTAGTAACATATGATAAATTTTTACAAAAGCTTTTTCAATTTTCATGAATAGGCTGTAACTTTACATCGAAATAATATACACTATGGAAAATTTTATCGTATCAGCGCGAAAATACCGTCCAGAATCCTTCGATTCAGTTGTAGGACAGGAAAACATAACCCGCACGCTCAAAAATGCCATTGGCCAGAATCACCTCGCTCAGGCCTATTTGTTTTGTGGTCCGCGGGGTGTTGGAAAAACCACCAATGCCCGGATTTTTGCCAAAACCATAAACTGTGACAAGCTTGATGAAAACCTGAATCCGTGTAATGAATGTGAAAGTTGCAAGGCTTTCAACGAACAACGCTCAATGAACATTCATGAGCTGGATGCTGCTTCGAACAATTCGGTAGAAGACATCCGTAATTTGATTGACCAGGTACGTATTCCGCCACAAATCGGCCATTACAGTGTATATATCATTGATGAGGTGCATATGCTCAGTAGTTCAGCATTCAATGCCTTTTTAAAAACACTGGAAGAACCCCCGGCACATGCCATCTTTATTTTAGCTACCACCGAAAAACACAAAATTCTGCCAACCATTTTATCCCGTTGCCAGGTATATGATTTCAATCGCATCAGTGTACAGGAGATAACACAACGACTAAAATTTGTAGCAGAAAAAGAAAACATACAAGCCGAAGATGAAGCCTTGCAAATCATTGCCCAGAAAGCCGATGGTGCCATGCGTGATGCCCTCTCTATTTTTGACCAGCTTGTATCGTTTTCCGGTAGTGAAGTGACATACCAAAATACCATTGAAAACCTGAATGTACTGGATTACGATTACTATTTCCGGCTAACCGATGCATTTCTGGCTTCCGACCACCTCGAAAGCCTCCTGATCTTCAATGAAATCCTTGAAAACGGTTTCGATGGCAACTATTTCATTACAGGCCTGGCTTCTCATTTTAGGGATTTACTGGTAACACGTGACACAAAATCCACAAAACTATTGGAGGTTGGAGAC
>JAQIDD010000263.1 GCA_027858215.1 Candidatus Delongbacteria bacterium
TATGAGGGTTATGATGTATTTTATAAGAACTAAAATAAACAGATTTAATGAGTTGAGCTAATGTTTTTCGTTTTTTTAAAAAAAAGGTGCATGGCCTGTCTTTTAGAGTCATTCCAGTGATAATCCAACCTGTGTTTCAGATACATTTCAGCAGGCAGGTGGTTGTATTTTTGGCCCAGTGTTTTCAAAGCATCATCTATATGATTGATTCCATGTTGCAAAGATACATTAAATTCTTTTTTAAAAAATTCAGGTAATTTTTTGTTTGTTACCCATGCAGCAAACACAAACTCTTCACCTGTCAAAGCGTGCCAGTTTTCTGCCAAATCATATTTGTATGTAAAACGATTGGCCAGTTCCAATGCTTTGTCCCCGATGATGACACCACCGGTATAATGTTGTATCCGGCGTTCGTATCCACGGGAGGCATCTATCCACGTTGGAGTGATATGCCAATGTTCGTTGGCGAGGATGCGGACAAGGTTAACAGAGGTTCTGGAACGATAATCCAGTAAAATTTCTGACATCTTATCCACAGGTTGCTGCCCGAAAAGGAATACGGAATCAATTTGTTTTTTCGCACCAAGGCAAAAATCAGAAATAATTTCATAATTTTTAAGTTCGGGCAATACGGCAATGGGAACCAATCCAATGTCTGCGTCACCGTTTTTTAATTTGGCAGCACATACCGAAGGGATATCATAATCAATGCATGTATGTGAAGCAATAAATTCCGAATTGTCCAGTCCATAACGGAAAGGCAGGGTGTTCAGGAAATCAACCGCTGAAATTTTTATCTTTTGATCCATGAGCCTGACATTCAATACAAATAATCCTAAAACATACCTGATGAGTGGGGTTAGCCATACAGATGATACGTTAACCACCGAATAAACAACATGCAATATGCATATTTTTTCTACCTTTGGCAAATAAAATCTGAATATTATGACTCATTCAGTATTGAATACCATTAGCCCGATAGATGGTCGCTACCATGAAAAGACACAAGTTTTGCAGGATTATTTTTCTGAAAAAGCCCTGATATATTACCGGCTGAATACAGAAATCCAGTATTTCAAAGCATTGTGTCAAATACCCTTGCTACAGCTTAAGGGAGTAAAGCAGGAGCAATTAAATCAACTGGATAAAAAGCTGGAACATTTCAGTGAAAAAGATGCTGAACAAGTTAAAAAAATCGAGGCAACTACAAACCATGATGTCAAAGCAGTGGAATATTTTCTTAAAAGCTGGTTTGATGAGCTTGGGATGGGAAATTATAAAGAATTTGTGCATTTTGGCCTGACATCCCAGGACATCAACAACACCGCGATTCCGTTGTCTATGCAACATGCTTTTCATGATGTATATCTGCCGGCAATGGAGGAGGTGTTGAATGCGCTTGATGTGTTGGTTCAGAAATGGGCAGATGTGCCTATGCTGGCACGCACGCATGGCCAACCTGCAAGCCCGACGCGTTTGGGAAAAGAGCTGGCTGTGTTTTCGGTGCGAATCAAAGAACAGCTCAAAATGATGAAACACATTCCTTTTGCAGCTAAATTTGGAGGTGCAACCGGGAATTTTAATGCTCATTATGCAGCTTATCCGGTAATTGACTGGCATACATTTGCAGATGATTTTGTGAATGATACGTTGGGGCTGAAACGGTCATTTCCAACCACGCAGATTGAGCATTACGATTACCTGGCATCCTTTTTCGACAACATGAAGCGTATCAATACCATTATGACAGACTTTTGCCGTGATATATGGCTGTACATCTCAATGGATTATTTTACACAAAAAATTAAAAAGGGAGAAGTGGGTTCATCGGCTATGCCACATAAAGTCAATCCGATAGATTTTGAAAATGCTGAAGGAAACCTGGGAATGAGTAGTGCCATCGCTGTTCACCTGAGCGAAAAATTGCCGGTGAGCCGTTTGCAGCGGGATTTAACAGATTCAACCGTGTTGCGAAATACCGGCTTGCCCTTTGCTTACACGTTGATTGCTGCAAAATCCATATTGAAAGGCATGGATAAACTGGTTTTGAATCAGGATAAAATCATGGATGACCTTGACAACAATTGGGTAGTGGTTGCAGAAGCCATTCAGAACATCCTGCGCCGGGAGGGATATCCTGAACCATACGAAACATTGAAAGCATTGACACGTACAGGAAAAAAAATAAATGTGACTACTTTACACAATTTCATTGATGGTTTGGATGTTTCTGATATGGTAAAAGAAGAATTGAAGAACATTACACCGCAGAATTATTTGGGTCGCTGATGAAAGATTTATTTCGCATATTTAAATATATATGGCCCTATAAATACAAGGCCTTGCTCAACATTATTCTGAATATAATGAGCACTTTGTTTGCGTTGTTTTCATTCGGAATGGTAATTCCTTTTCTCAGTGTCTTGTTTAATCAGCAGAAATTGGTGATGGAAATGAAACCATGGGCTTTTCAATCGGATGTCATCATTCATAATTTTGAATACTGGCTCAGTCAAATCATCATCAACCACGGAAGCCTTACTGCTTTGGTATGGCTTGGAATCCTGGTGACTTTTGCCACGTTGCTAAAAACAAGCACATGGTATTTTGCCTAGTTTTTTATGGTGCCGGTAAGAAATGGCGTTGTCAGGGATATCAGGAATAAACTATACCGTAAAATCACAAGCCTGCATCTGGGATATTTCAGCGAAGATAAAAAAGGCAATATCATAGCCCGGATGACCAACGATGTACAGGAAATAGAAATATCCATTATCAGCTCACTGACCTTGTTGTTTCGTGACCCCATAAAAATCATTGCCTTTGTAGCTACCCTTTTTGCGTTTAATGTAAGACTCACCTTGTTTGTGTTGTTTGTGCTGCCCCTGGCAGGATTTCTGATAGGATGGGTAGGCAAATCCCTGAGAAAGAAATCCCAGGAAGGACAACGCAGGATGGGAGGATTGATGTCCATGATAGAGGAAAGCTTGTCGGGATTGCAAATTATCAAAGCCTTCAACGCAGAAAAACAACAGGAAAACCGGTTTTTCAATGCCAATAAAGGATATACCAGTGTGTTGAATAAAATTAACCGCCGGCGGGCAATGGCTTCTCCAATCACAGAATTTCTTGCTACAGCAACCATTGTGTTTGTGATGTGGTATGGAGGAAGGATTGTGCTGGTGTCGGGAGAAATGCAATCCAGTGTACTGATTGGTTACCTGTTGATTTTTTCACAGGTAATTACCCCTTCAAAAAACCTGAGTACAGCCATGTATAGTGTGCAAAAAGGCATGGCATCCGTTGACCGCATCAATGAAATTCTGAAAGCTAAAAATAAAATACAGGACCCTGCACATCCGGTAAAAAAAGTTGATTTTAAAGATTCCATCGATTACAAAAATGTAAACTTTGCCTACGTAGATATACCTGTGCTGAAAAACATCAATCTGAGAATAAAACGTGGCCAAAACATTGCGCTTGTCGGGCAGTCCGGGTCAGGAAAAACTACGCTTGCGGATTTGTTGCCCCGGTTTTATGATTTGAAAGAAGGCGAAATATTGATTGATGGGATCAACATCAAAAACATCACCATGAGTGATTTGCGGGCATTGATTGGTTATGTCAATCAAAATCCGATTCTTTTCAATGACAGTTTTGCCAACAACATTGCTTTTGGTGCAGATTATGTAAAAGACAAAGATATTATTGCAGCAGCTAAAACAGCCAATGCTCATGACTTTATTATGGCCACTGAAAACGGATACGATACCAATATCGGTGATTGTGGCGGGAAGCTTTCCGGTGGTCAACGACAGCGTATCAGTATTGCACGGGCTATTTTGAAAAATCCGCCCATCATGATCCTTGATGAAGCAACCTCTTCACTGGATACGGAATCTGAAAGGCTGGTTCAGGATGCATTGGATAATC
>JAQIDD010000264.1 GCA_027858215.1 Candidatus Delongbacteria bacterium
TGCGGATGAAATCTGTAATTTGTTTTGAATTAATCACTTTCTTTCGATTGATATTTTGTATAATCGTTTTCCAAATCCACATACAAGGCATGAACCGGATATTCTTTCATTGTACTTTCATCTGGCATTTTCATAAAATCTCCAAAACGAAGAGTTAAGTATTTTTCTGCTTCTTGAGGAATTGGGAGTTTTGTATCTTCAAAAGGAACATATCTTTGAAAACCTAGCCACGCTGTTGGAAAACTTGTTTTTGAAAAAGGTGCCTTCCCAAAAAAATGCCCCACCATATTGGTTGGTTTTTTATTAAGGCTTCTAACAAATGATAATAATTCTCGTTTCACAAAGCCTCGAACGAAAATACGTGCAAATAACATTGCAATTTTCTTTTTAAAATTCTTATTTGATTCGTAGCCTCGCTGATCAATGGTTTGTGCAGTAAGCAGTAAAGCAGCAGAAAATTGAAAAAACCGGTAAACTTTATTTTCAGAAACATTATTCAAGCACATGATGTCGACATATACTCCTTGATGCATTTTTGCATTTTGTGTATTTTCTTCAATAAAAGTGGTTCCATTCATTCGAAGTTTGGTGAAAAACATGGGCCATTCTTCTGTGTTTTCTTCCTGCAAATAGAAATGTTCAGTGTCAAGGTGTATTTTTGCCTTTTCTATAAACTTCATATAATTATCAAAAGTCATAAAAACATCCAAATCATCATCCCAGGGAATAAAGCCTTTATGGCGCAATGCACCTAAAGCTGAACCTC
This sequence comes from Candidatus Delongbacteria bacterium, assembly GCA_027858215.1. Lineage (GTDB taxonomy): Bacteria > Bacteroidota > Bacteroidia > Bacteroidales > ML635J-15 > JAQIBY01. Next base: position 767 of record JAQIDD010000264.1, read on the forward strand.
CCATTAAATAATAAGTGATGTTGTGTTCTTTGCAGAATTTATCAAGATAAACAGTAATTTCGAGAATCTTTTTTTGCAGCGATTTAATATCTGTAGTCATTTTTTAGATTTTTTTTGCCAAAAAATAGAAGTGGTTGAGCACATTTTTTATTCCGGGAATTTTTGTGAGAAATTTAACCGTTAAACGAACAGTTTTAAACAGACTGATTTTAAGGTAAATTCCAATCTTGCTTTTATGCCAGCGATGCGGGTGTGTACTTAAAATTATCGAATGACCCTTATCAATTTTGGATACTATTTCTTCAAATCCTCGCAGTTTGATATCAGGGTTGTCTTTCACACGATCATTGTTTTCAGGGTCTGAAATAATATTCCACGCATATCCGGCATCGGAAATATAGAGATAGTTTGTGCCGGTTTTTTTTTTAAAATTCACCACAATATCTCTTATTTGATTGTACTGCTCTGCAATGGATTTCTTTCTGAAAAAATCCCTATTTGACGTATATCCTATTCTGTTTTTTACAGGATTTCCATGCTGACAAACCGTTTTGATTTCAAATCCGGCAGCTTCAAACTTTTTCAGATTTTGCTGAAATTCTATGTTCGCTTTTTCAAAGTTCCCATTGTTGGCATCTAAAACGTCGTAATGATATGACACTTCATGCCCCAGATGTTTTATTTGCTGTAAAATTTTTACATGTTCAGGGTTATTCAGCAAATAGGCCTGCACATAAAACGAACCTTTTATACCATGTTTGTTTTCAATCTGTGCCAGTTTTAAAGCTTTGGAAGGATTGGTTTCCACATCGTGTTTGAAAACAATAAACTGTTTGCCGGGATAGTGATCGGTTATGTCAGATGCCCTCATGCTGGTGGCATTTGTTTTGACTACCGCTGAACAAAACTTATCCCAATTTTTATGATAAAACATTTTTCAGGATTCTGTTTTAAAACTGTCTAGAATTTCACGAATGATGGTTGAAGATGTATTTTTTGTGTAGGGGAAATATACTACATCTGAACCATTCTCTTTTAACTTTTTTTCAACCTCCTTAAATAATGGTTTACCTTTCCAGTCGTCACCAACAAACATGGCATCGAAACCGTATTTTTCAAACGCAGCAAACTTGTCCCGGTTTATTTGGGGAACCACTTCATCGACATACCGGCACGAACGCACAATTTCTACCCGTTCTTCATAAGGTATTACAGGTATTTTGTTTTTGTATGATTTAACCAGTTCATCAGTACTTACACCTACAATCAGGTGTTCACATTGTTCTTTTGCCTTTTTTATAATATTCAAATGTCCAATATGAAACAAATCGAAGACACCTGTTGTGTATCCAATCTTATACTTCTTTTTACACATAGTTATTTTGATTTTCTAAATAGTTTTTGAAAAATGTATCCGCGTAATTTGTTTGGTAACAGTACCTGGACAACAAATCGGATAAAAATATTAAAGAGGTAACGTGGAAAACTAATCATTCCTTTTTTCCACATGTACTTTTGCAGTTGGGCTTCACTTTTGAAATATTTTAAACCTCCACGTCTTTTATACATTTCGCTGCCTACCCGAACATAAACCAAATTGTCAGGAAGATTACGAAACTGACACCCTTTTTCAAACATTCGAATCCAGAGGTAGTAATCTTCTTCATAGTGCCAATCTATATAACCTCCAGCTGAAAGCATTGATGTTTTTTTCAGCATAACGGTTTGTTGATTGAATGGACATCGGATTTTTATATATTTTTTTATTTCTGCATCAAGTAGAGGAATGGTTCTTATTCCTACAACATTATCTATAGAATCTATAAATTCGTGAATCTGCCCTCCAATAACATCAAGTTCCGGTTGGGCATGGAAGCAGTTTAACTGCTTCTCAAATCGATCAGATAATGCAATATCATCGCTATCCATTAG
>JAQIDD010000303.1 GCA_027858215.1 Candidatus Delongbacteria bacterium
TCAAACTTCAAACCTCGAACCTCAAACCTCAAACCTCGAACTTCAAACCTCAAACCTCAAACCTCAAACCTTCAAACCTCAAACCTCAAACCTCAAACCTCGAACCTTCAAACCTCGAACCTCAAACCTCGAACCTTTTAACCTTCCAACCTAACTCGTTTTCCGGTATCGTAAAATCGCTACGCCAAACATTACAGCCCCCAGCACCAATAATGAAATCAATTCTTCGGTAACATCGGCAAGGGCAGAGCCTTTGAGCAATATCATGCGGATGGCTTTCATAAAATAATACAGGGGGTTGATGTGGTTGAAAATCTGCGCCCAGGCGGGCATGCTTTCAACGGGGGTGAAAATGCCGCTCATCAGTATAAACAGCACAAAAAAGAAAAACACGGTAAACATCACCTGTTGTTGTGTCCTGGCTTCATTTGAAATAAGCAATCCCATGGCAACAGCGGTAAACAAATACACCAGTGAAAACACAAACAATGTCACAATCGAGCCAAAGACGGGGACACCGTACAGAAGCCAGCCGATAAACAGTCCGACACCAAGGTCAAAAAGCGCGATGATGGTAAAAGGAATGAGTTTCCCCATCATGAACTGCCATTTTCTTATCGGGGTTACATTGATTTGTTCCATGGTACCCATTTCCCGTTCGCGCACAATGTTGAGCGCCGTTAAAAAACCGCCGATGATGGTCACCAAAATCACCAGAATCCCGGGCAACATGTAATGTTTATAATTCAACCCCGGGTTGTACCAGAATTTTTTATGGATTCTCACGGGTTGCAGGTTTTCGTTACTGTCAATCAGCCCCTGCTCCACCATCAGGTCTTTGGAATAATCCATCAGGATGCTCCTGGTGTAGGCATTTATCAGGCCGGCATTTTGCTGGTTTACTGCATCTATCAACAATTGCAGTGTCACCTGTTCGCCGGCTTTTCTGTCTGCTTCAAACCCGGACGGAATGGTCAAGACGGCGTGCTTTTTTCCCGAAATCAGTTGATTCAGCGCTTGCTGGTTGCCCATGCTTACATCGGTTACGTAATAAGGCGACGCTATGAACTTTTGTTCCAGGTTACGGCTTTCTGTGCTTGCGTCTTCATCCACGATCAGCAGCCTGATTTCCTTCAAATCAAAACTGGCTGCATGCACCATGATGATTGTCTGTGCAAGCGGGAGAATAAATATCATGGGCAGCATAAATTTATTTCTAAAGATCTGCCTGAACTCCTTTTCCAGTAAAAACAATACGGTGCGCATGGTTTATTCCAATCTGAGTTTATAATTTTTGACACTAATTGCGATGGTAACAATGAACATCCCGGTGAGGATAAGCACTTGTTGCCATATAAAAGCGATGCCGGCTCCTTTCAACATGATGGATTTGATGATTTCCAGGTACCACCGTGCGGGGATAATGCAACTCAACCACTGCAATACCTCCGGCATGTTTTCGATGGGAAAAATGAACCCGGAAAGCAACATGGTGGGCAACATCAGGATGAGCATGGACATCATCATGGCGGTAAATTGCTTGTCGGCAATTGTGGATATCATGATTCCCAACGCAAGGGATGTAATCACAAACAACACCGAAACCAACATCAACAGGATCACACTCCCCTCAATGGGGACCCCAAACACAATGTTGCCTACCAAAATAACAGAAACGGCATTGACAAAGGCCAGGATCACATAAGGCATGACTTTTCCGAGCACCACCTGCAGAGGTTTCAGGGAAGATACAAGCAGCACTTCCATGCTGCCGGTTTCTTTTTCACGGGCAATGGTGATGGATGACATCAACGCAGATAAAAGCATCAGTATAAAAGCCATTGTCCCCGGTACAAACATGAAGCTGGATTCCAATTCTTCGTTAAACACCATCCTGTTTTCGAGTTTAATGCTTTCCTGTTGCGGTGTAATTGCCGACATTTCCACAGCGTAATCCAACAGGATAGCCTCCGTATATTGGCCGATCAGTTGTGCGTAATTCGGATCGGTGGCATCCAGTATAAGCTGGATAGCAGGCTGATTGTCTTTCTGTAAATCGTTAGCCAGATCGTTTGGGAAAACAATCACTTCACTGACTTTGGCTCTTTTAAAAGCATCATGAATCTGTTCAGATGATTGCAATTCATCCACGATGTTGAGGTACCCTGAGGCCTGGATTTTACTGCGCAATTCGATTGAATATTCATCATGGGCATAGTCGAGCACGGCAATGTCCACATCTTTCACTTCATTTTTGATGACGTAACCGAATATCAGGATTTGCACAATTGGCATCCCAAAGAGAATCATCAGGGTACGCATATCCCTGAAAATATGTAAATATTCTTTTTTTAGCAACGCCAGAAATCGTTTCATCTTTTTGTCGTATTAAAAATTAGCCCGGAGTCCGAAGTCGGAAGTCCGGAGTTTGTATTTTGAGTTTTGTGATTTGTTATTTTAGTCATTGTTATTTGTTATTTTTCACAAATGACCGCTTTCCGCGGGCCAGTTTCACAAACACCCCTTCCATGCTGTCTTCATCGTAATCGTGTTTCAATTTTCCGGGGGAATCAAGGGCCACCATTTTCCCGCTGACAAGGATAGCCACCCTGTCGCAATATTCGGCTTCATCCATATAATGAGTGGTGACAAACACCGTGATGCCCTGGTGAGCTGCTTCATAAATCATATCCCAAAACTGTCGCCTTGTGATGGGGTCAACACCGCTGGATGGCTCATCCAAAAAAACGATGTCAGGGTTGTGGACAATGGCAACTGAAAAAGCGATTTTTTGTTTCCAACCCAGCGGCAATGAGCCAATAAGCACATTGGCCTTATCTTCAATTCCAAGTCGTGATAACAATGCGTTGGTTCGATTTTTAATTTCCTTACGGGATAAACCGTATATGCCGCCATACAAACGGATGTTTTCCACAATACTCAAATCTTCGTAGAGCGAAAATTTTTGACTCATGTAGCCAATGTTCCGTTTGATGTCATCGCTTTGCTTGTACACATCAAATCCGGCAACGGAAATGTCGCCTGATGTCGGTTTTGATAGGCCGGTAAGGATTTTTATGGTGGTAGTTTTGCCGGCACCGTTGGCTCCGAGAAAACCAAATATCTCACCTCTGTACACATCGAAACTCAATGCATCATTGGCAGTAAAATTGCCAAATTTCTTCACCAGGTTATGTACCTGTATCACCTTATCTGCCTGCATCCTGTTCTTTTTTTTGTTTTGACATCAGTTCGATAAACACATCCTCGATGACGGGTTTGATGGATTTACATGTCAGGTTTTTAAAACCTTTGTGCCGGCATTCTGATTTCATTTGCTGCACAGACACCCCGTTTTTAGGCACAACATGGAGGGATTGTCCAAACAAGCTCACTGATTCAACAAGTTCAGAATCCTGCAAATACATTTTCAGTTGATACATCTCATCTGCGCCTATGGCGTACAATTTTCCGGGAAATCGTTGTGGGATGTCACCGGGATTATCCACAGCCATGATGCTTCCATCCTGCATCAGCGCCACACGTTCACACCGCATGGCTTCATCCATGTACGGCGTGGATACAAAAATGGTAATGCCCTGCGCTTTCAGGTTGTCCAGCATATCCCAGAACTCTACCCTCGACACGGCATCAACACCGGTTGTGGGCTCATCAAGAATCAGAAATGTTGGTTTGTGTATCAACGCACAGGACAAAGCCAGTTTTTGTTTCATCCCGCCGCTGAGGTTGCCGGCACGGCGTTTTTTAAAAGGTTCAATCTGACGATAAATATCTTTGACCAAATCGTAATTTTCTTCAATGCTGCTGCCAAACACGGTGGCAAAGAAAGTCAGGTTTTCTTCGACACTTAAATCATGATACAGCGAAAATTTCCCTGGCATGTAACCAATCATGTGGCGCAGTTGCTTGTAATCATCCACTACATCCAAATTCCCCATTTTAATTTCGCCAGTGTCCGGCAGCAATAAGGTTGTCATCAAACGTATCAGGGTGGATTTTCCGGCACCGTCAGGACCAATGAGGCCAAACAATTCTGCGGAATGTATCTCCAGCGACACATCCCTGACAGCGCTTATTTTCCCAAAGGACTTACTAAGATTATGTATCCGGATTTCTGACATTACAGGCGTTTCTTTCGTTTGGAAAACAGGCGTTTTTGTTTCAATCGCTTTGAGATTTTGTTCTTATCCACATACTCCGGCGGTTGTTTGCATACCCATTTGATGATTTTTTTTACCTCCGGATGGGATTGCAGGGCTGAAAAATTGTTGTACCCGGCAGCCTGTTCACGCTCGGTAAACAATGAATGTATTTTGTTGTGACAGATGTGGTGCATGAACAGCTTTTCATTACCGCCCATGCTTTTGGGCACCACATGATGTTCGCTGACGGATTTCCCGCAGAACATGTCCCTGCCACACAGCGGACAAGGCCCAAGATGTTCGCCTTTTTTACAGTTCATAACGCATCTTTATAATGAAATTTCAAAAATCAGTCTGGAGTCCGAAAGTCCGACCTCTGACTGATTGTTTACGAAATTTATTTGAGTTTTGTGCTTGATTCTTTTTTGTATTATGAAATTTGTCATTTGTGATTTATTTAAATTTTGATTTTTGTTATTTGTGATATTAAATACTGGCACCAATCAAAACATCACTTCTCCCGGCATACCGATTTTAATGCGTCCGTCATTTACTACCTTTATTTTCATGGCATACACCATATCCACACGCTCTTCTTTGGTTTGGATTACTGAGGGGGTAAATTCAGCTTTAGCCGCTACGTATGATACCCGTCCGGGATATTCATAATAACCACCATCGCCTTTATCAATGCGTACGGTCACCTCCTGTCCTATCTTAACTTCAGAAAGCTGATTTCCGGCAATCCAGGCTTTCAGAGTCATCTCGTTCATATCGGCAAGTTTAACGATGGGTTTTCCGGGCATCACCAGTTCATACTGTTCCACAAACACTTCCAAAGCCGTAGCATCCATGGGGGACAAGACAACAGCCCGTTTGATTTTATCACGCAGGCGGTCAATTCCGGCATCAAGCACATCCAATTCGGCAAACAGGGAGTTGTTTTGCGTTTTTATTTGCTCAATGCTTTTTTCGGTCATGTTTATCTGCCCCTGGATATCATCAAGCTGTTTTTGTGTGGCAGCGTTTTGAGCAAGCATATTTTTAATGCGTTCCTCATCTTTTCTCAGCGTGTTCAACTTTTCCTGCTGCACTTCCACCTGGGCTGTTACGGAAGGAAATTTTGCCTTAACCCCCTGTTTTTGCATTTTCAGTTTCTGTATTTGCAGGTGAAAATCCACGGTATCAATCACAACAATGGTATCAGAACGTTTGATTTCTTCACCTTCCTCTACTTTACATAATAAACACTCACCCTGGGTTTGTGCAGAAATCATAACATCTCCGGATTCAAAATTGCCGTAAGCATCCGGATCATTCCCGTTTCCGCTGCATCCTGCCAGCAACAACAGGCCTGCCATAACAATTACATTGTATCTTTTCATTTTATTGTTCAGTTTCATTTGTATCCTTGTGTTTTCCGGTTACCGTTAAATATTGAATGATGGCTTTTGATTTTTTGATGCGATGTATTTCTAGTTGTACCTTAGCTGCTGTTTCCTGATTGACAGCCTCCAGGTATTCCGACGCCATGATACTTCCCTGCACAAACTGTGATTCTTTTGCTTCCCTGATATCACTTCTGAGCTCGATGATGGCTTCATCACGACTCATCATCTCTTCGTTGACATGTATATCATTTAAATACTGTTCGGCTTCGGTATTTATGGATTGCCTGAAAGCCTCTTCCTTGTTGTTCAGTTGTTGCACAGACAAATCAAGCATTTGTTTTTTATACTGTATGTTGTTCCATTGCCACGGCGACCATGAAAATTTCACCCCCACGATGGCAAATGGCTCGAAATCATCGCTGAGCATGTTCAACCCCGGGCGGCCATATCCGGCCTGGCCGAATGCAGCCAATTGCGGGTATCGTTGCGTGAAAAGCATCTCTTTTTGTACTTCAAGACGC
>JAQIDD010000307.1 GCA_027858215.1 Candidatus Delongbacteria bacterium
GGATGTTTATCAACATAAAAATATTGAAAAAAATGCATAATTTCCATTCATGAAAATTTAAAAAAAAACATTAGTTTTGCCATTTTTAAAACTCATATGTATGGAAATCTTATCAGTAAGCGCAGAAGCCGTTAGTTTACCAATCTGGACAATTATCCCCTTTGTTTTAATGCTGGCAACCATAGCCGTTGGCCCGTTGTGGTTTGAAGAATGGTGGGAAAAAAATAAAAACAAGTTAATCGTATCCCTTATTCTGGGTATTCCCACGGCCATTTATCTAATAGCCAGCCACATGTCGCATGAGCTGGTGCATCAGCTTTTGTTTGATTATGTTCCCTTTATCATATTGTTGGGCTCATTGTTTGTTATTACTGGAGGCATACATTTACAGGGTGATATTGAAGCCAAGCCATGGGTAAATACCATGTTCCTGGCTATAGGTGCTGTATTGGCATCATTCATGGGAACAACAGGTGCTGCTATGCTATTGATAAGACCGGTAATAAAAACCAATTCAGAACGTAAATTTCAGGTACACACCATTTTGTTTTTTATTGCGATTGTTGCCAATTGTGGTGGCCTTTTAACACCATTGGGTGACCCGCCACTATTCCTGTTGTATTTGCGCGGGGCTGATTTTTCCTGGTTTTTTACTCTCTTGCCGGAATGGATTTTTGTCAATGTGTTGTTATTGGTAATTTATTTCTTTGTGGATTCGTATTATCATAAAAAAGAACCCAAACAAAATCTTGTTGCTGACAAAACACACATCGAACCCATTAAATTAAAAGGAAACCTGAATTTTCTGTGGCTGGCAGGTATTGTGGCTTCTGTGGCCTTTCTGAATGATAATTATATTAATATCATTGGTGAAAACCGTTATTATGGATTTGTCCGTGAAGGAGCCATGCTTGGTTTTGCCGGATTGTCGCTTTTACTTACCAGGAAAAAATTGAGAGCAGCCAATAAATTCAAATGGACACCCATCATTGAAGTGGCTTTTCTGTTCCTTGGGATTTTTATCACCATGGTTCCTGCTTTAAATTACCTGAAAGCCAATGCCGCTTCATTCGGTTTATCTGAACCGCATCATTTTTATTATGCCACAGGCAGCTTGAGTGCATTTCTGGATAATGCCCCAACGGCAGTATCATTCCACAAACTTGCCATAGGAATGAATCCGGGACATATACCAATAACAGGGGAAGGCTTTGTAGCTGGGATCCCTGAAGTATTGATCGTTGCCATTAGTCTTGGTGCTGTTTTCTTTGGGGCAATGACCTACATTGGCAATGGCCCCAATTTTATGGTGAAAGCCATAGCTGAAGAAAACAAAATCCCCATGCCGACGTTCTTAGGATACTTGTTCAGGTTCTCTATACTTGTCCTGTTACCCGTATATATAATAGCTCAGTTGATTTTCCTGTAAAAGGGAAGCATCAATTTCCGGTTTTTCTGAGTTTCCTGTAATGTGAAATCAATTGATTTTCTTGTCATAATAAAACAGTTTGTTAATTTTACACCAAAACAAACCCATGACACTCATAAAATCCATTTCCGGTATTCGTGGAACAATTGGAGGAAAGCACGGTGATAATTTTACACCTCAGGACATTGTGCTTTTTACATCAGCCTATGCCGATTGGCTGATAAATGATACCGGAAAAATACCCGGTAAAACAAAAATTCAAGTGGTGGTGGGACGTGATGCCCGCATTTCAGGCCCTGTTGTTTCTGATTTGATTTGCGCCACACTCAGCAGCATGGGACTGGATGTCATAAACATTGGGCTTGCCAGCACACCAACCACAGAAATGGCTGTTGTCATGGAAAAAGCCGATGGCGGAATCATCATCACTGCCAGCCACAATCCAAAAGAATACAATGCCCTGAAGTTGCTCAATTGCCACGGTGAATTTCTCAATGCCGCGGAAGGTGCCCGTATACTTGAATTAGCAGAAGCTGCAGATTTTACGTACCAGGATGTCATGCACCTGGGAAAAACAAAAAGCATTGGGAATTACGAAGACAAACACATTCGTGCTATACTGGATTTGCCACTTGTGGATGCTGAAAATATCTGCCGGCAGAATTATAAAGTAGCCATAGACTGTGTGAATTCTGTGGGTGGTATCGGCATTCCCAAACTTCTGAAAGCATTGGGGGTAAGTGAAGTTATAGAGTTGTACTGTGAACCCACAGGCGATTTCCCGCACAATCCGGAGCCGCTGCCTGAAAACCTGACTGCCATATCCGAAGTGATACGCAAACAAGGTGCTGATGTGGGCTTTGTGGTGGACCCCGATGTTGACCGCCTGGCCATTGTTTGCGAAGACGGAAGCATGTTTGGCGAGGAATACACCCTGGTAGCCATCGCTGATTATATTTTACAGCATAACACCGGGAACACTGTCAGCAACATGTCATCAACACGGGCACTTCGTGATGTAACGGAAAAATACGACGGAGCAGCTTATTTTGCTTCCGCTGTGGGTGAAGTGAATGTGGTGGAAAAAATGAAAGATGTTAATGCAGTGATTGGCGGAGAAGGCAATGGCGGGGTGATATATCCCGACTTGCATCACGGCAGGGACGCACTTGTGGGGATAGCGCTATTTCTTTCCTTCATGGCAAAACGCAACTGCAAGGTGTCAGAAATTCGTGCCGGATACCCTGAGTATGTGATTTCCAAAAACAAAATACAACTGACTCCTGATACCGATGTGAATGCTATTCTGCATACCATGAAAGTAAAATACAAAAACCAGCCTGTCAGCACCATTGACGGGGTAAAAATTGAGTTTGATGATGAATGGGTGCATTTGCGCAAATCCAATACCGAGCCAATCATCCGGATTTATTCAGAAAGTAAAAGCAAAGCACGTGCAGATGAGTTGGCATACAGGATTATGATGGAGATTGAGGAGGTGAAATAATCTGATTGTAATTTGCATGGTGAAATTCAAACTCACAACACGAAATTTTGCAAGATTTATTATGTGTTTTGTGTTTTTGCGAATTGAACTTAAAAAAGCTTACATAAAACTATTATTTGTTTCTGATCACATGAAATGGACCATGTAGGTCATATTCATATCCATCAATGCCTTCGGCTTTGATGATGTAAAAATACACACCGGTAGATGCATAATTGCCTCCACTGAGTTTGCCATCCCAGCCGGCTTCCTCGTCTTCATAGTTATCCCATTCATAGATTGTACGACCCCAGCGGTTCACTACCTTTCCGTGGAAACTGCGCAGTGTCTGCGCTTTGACCTGGAAGAAATCATTCATGCCATCGCCATTAGGGGTAAAGATGTTCGGCACTTCCAATTTTGAACGGTCATCCACTTTTATACAATCCATGAAGGCTGTATCGCGGCATTCAGGCAAATTACGTGCATAAACTACCAAATAGGGCTCATAACAATCGTTTGGTTCAGTATAAATGTGCTCTACCTGCTCATCGTTGTTGGTTTCGGATTCGCCGTCATCAAAATACCACACATTGCTCGTGCGCAGTTCATCGCCATC
>JAQIDD010000380.1 GCA_027858215.1 Candidatus Delongbacteria bacterium
TAATGAAAATTGTTCATATAATATGTGTTCAGGTATTGTATATATAGATGACATCGAACTCACCGAACACCCCTACTGCAACTGGGAAGAAGAGCCTTGCAGCCCCACAGACGGCCCAATACATACGAGTCACCCTCATCAGGTAACAAACCATTCTACTGTATTGGTTACAGGCTTGGAGAATGTGTATTCTGCTACAGATATTGGAATTTATGGACAGGGTACAGATGACCCATATGCAGAACATGATAATATATATTGTGAGAATGGTATTGGCAAAATATATTGGAATTTAGATAACTTACCTTACGGGGGATATTATTTGATGATGAAATTAGAAAACGATTGTGGAACTCAATCGTATGAAAAAGATTTTAGTTATGATAATGATAATTTTCCGAATTACCCCTTCAGTGCAGGATGCAACAACAGCATCCAAACTCCCATCCCCTGCTGTGAATCTGAGCCGGATATTTATATTGAGGATGAAACCATTGAAGGCCCCGGAGAATTATCTTTCCATGCCATACATAACATTGAAGTTGAAAACACGACAGTAGAAGCCAATACTGAAAAACTCATCATGAAAGCCGGCAATAAAATCACATTGAAACCGGGTACTCACATCAAAGAAGGGGCTTATGCGCATTTTTACATTGAACCGTGTACCACCACAAACACACACGAAGCCCTTCCGCCGGAAACAACCTATACCATCCCCATGGCAGAAGTGCATGATAAAAAGATTGAAAATGAACATACAGTTTCAAATGCAAGCATTTATCCCAATCCTTTTTCATCAGAGCTACATGTAAGCATTTCATCTGATTATGGGAAGCAAATCACATGTGAAATGTTTGACCTTAACGGGATTTCGGTGTTGCAAAAAACATTCAATTGCAGGTTTTCTCATTGCTCAGAAACCATAAGCACAGCCTCTATGAATCCTGGTATGTACATAGTAAAACTGACAGGCAGCGCTAAAACCAAATCCTTTAAAATTATAAAACAATGAGAACATTAACTACCATTTCATTGACATTTGCATTATCTCTTCTGTCGCTATGCTCACAAGCGCAAAAACACGGAATCTCGCTTAATTCAGACATTGGATTATCAGGGGAATATGTGAGCATAAAATTAAACTCAGACTATCCGTTAAAACTTTATCAGCGTTATGCCACAGGTTATACTTACGAGACAGAGAATTGGTCTTTCGGAGCCAACTTGTATTATATGGATCACAGATCTGCCTGGAAATTTGAAAGCCTGGAATATGTAAATGGACAGATGATGACGAGTATTTCAATTTATTCATCACGGCATTTAGGCTTATCCCCTTTTGTGTCAAGAAAACTCGTCAAAAGAGAAAAATATTCCATTTCCATGAAAATTATGCCCGGCATTGACAATATCTTCATTGGAAAACAGTATTATGAAAGATATCCTTCTGAAAATCCTGATGATGTGACGGTAATAAACAATTGGGGTGAAGGTGAATATGGCAATTACGATCAGATTAACTTCAACCTGACACTCGCACTGGAAGCGTCTCGTTCTTTTAATGAAAGTCTAAGTCTCTCAGGGGGCGTATTTGTGTTTTCCTATCTGCATAACTATAACAAATCAAGCGATCTTGACGAACTATTTCTGCCCTATGCATTTGGCATTGATTTGGGCATCACCTACTATTTCACTCCCGCCGGCTCATCAGAAAACTAACCTATTGCTGTTATGCCATTGCAGGAATAATATGGATTACTAAAAACAAAAAAATATTTTCTTGAAAATGCTTTTCATACTCTTTCCCATATTTGCCGCTTGCCGGACCTGCCTGCGGAAGGCAGGCTGGGACAAGTTTCCCGACAAAAGCATGTTACGGGAATAATTTTTGTGACCTGTATTACCTGCTTTCAATTTATCCTGCATCATTCACAAAAAATAAATGATAGTTACGTTTATTTTAATCACTTGGCATTATGCGTTCAGAATGGCTTTTAATTCGCCCAAAACCATGGCTGTGGCTCCCCAAACTATGTGTCCGTTGCTCGAAAATATGGGTGTTTTCACTTTGTGTTGACGGACTGTAATTATTCTGGTTTCAAGGCTTTCTATCAGGGGGATGAGCGGGGTTTGTATGATGGTATTGACTTCGTGGGGATTTGGATGGAGTTGTGGAATGCCATCATAATAACCGATTACGGGCAAAACAGTGAACCCACTGACAGGAATATCTACTGAACTCAGGGTGCCGATGATTTCAATATCATGTTTGTTGATCCCGATTTCTTCTTCGGCTTCTCTTAAAGCGGTTTCTATTTGGGTTTTGTCTTGATTTTCGTATTTACCCCCGGGAAAAGCGATTTGTCCTGAATGCGGGCTGGTATCCTGTGTACGTTCGATGAGGATGGTCATTAAGGTTCCATTCTCTTCATACAAACATGCCAATACGGCGCCTTTTCTTAGTTTTTCATTTGATATGTAGCTAACACCGGGAATGGGAGTGTCCGGCAGGTACTTTTTTTGTTCAGTCCATCCCGGCAGATTTCCATTCATGCATGCTTTGATGGTGTCTATGTATTTGTTGTAAACAGCCATATATGATCTAAGGAATCAATGTGGCAAAGCTAATCAATTTTCACAAAGTGAAAAGCTGTTTGT
>JAQIDD010000053.1 GCA_027858215.1 Candidatus Delongbacteria bacterium
CGTATTTTTTTATGCTGCGGGTTTTCTTGGCTTGGCAAGCCTGGGCATCTGGGCAATCAAAGAGTTTGTGCCTAAAAACTTCAGCCCAATAAAATACAGGTTTGCTGCTATTTTCTCAGAACTGAAACAAAATAAGCGGTTACAGTATTACCTGATGGGGATCAATACCCTGGGCCTTGGTTATGGCATTCTTCCCTTTGTCATATTGTATTCTGATAAATATAGAAATCTGAGCAGCAATTTTGTAGGCACCCTGCTGATTGCAAAAACCGATGGATTAATCATGGCCGGGCTGTTTCTCTTTTTCTACGCCAAACGAATCAGGTATCACCGTATGATGCAAACCATGGTGATGTTGGGTATGATTTTTCCTGCTATACCATGGCTTTTTCCTCATTATTTGGGGTCTTACATCTTTTGTTTTTTTGCCGGCGGGTTGTTTTTGAGCTTATATCATATGATCATAAGTGGTGTTTTGCTGGAAATCAGCAACATTCATAACAGGAGCATCTATACCGGGATTGCCGGAGCAGGAAGTATTTTACCTGTTATTTTTCCTTTAATTGGTGGCACATTGATAAACTTTGCAGGCTTTAATGTGTTTTTTATCATATATACTTTTTTTATGTTAATCAGTATTATTTTCATCCACAAACTCGACTGTAAGAAATGAAAACACTGTATATGTATTGTAACGAATTTGCCTATACACCAACAAAAAAGACACTGGATTTTGTTCCGGACGCCGGTGATGGCAAAAGCTTTAAAAATGCGCAAACCATCTTCATTCAAATTGAAAAAGAAGATGAAGAAAATGAAAATTCTGTGTTCAAAAAACTGGTCAAACAAATCAAATGGATCATCAAGAAAAATCAGCCTGAAATTCTGGTATTGCATAGCTTTGCTCATCTATCCGACAGCAAGGCTGATCCTAAGTTTACCATGGATTTTCTACAGCGCCTGGAAAATAGGATGAACGATTCAGGCATTGAAACCACACAAACACCGTTCGGGTACTTTCTTGACCTGAAACTTGATGCCCCCGGTTTTTCGCTGGCACGTGTTTATAAAGCCTTTTGACTGTAATAAATAATTTTGTAGCTTTCGCAGGTATGTATAAGTACTTGCAAGACATCCCTTTTCCGTTTCTGCTAAACCCCTGGAAACATCACCTTGGGTATATACGGAACAACATCCCGTCTTTACAAAAATTGCCCCCGGAAAATGTACGTCGGTATATGCTGGACATAGGCGAATCAGTGACGGATGTTTACACCGGAAAATTACCTGTCTCAGGCATTTGTTCTGACCTGGAAAAGCATTTAAAGCACAAAGGCATATTCGAAAAAAAAGCGTACCTGAGCTGGCTGGAAACGGTATCCATGTATGAAGTCATCCCGGTTTCTGACAAATCACGCTGGCTGATCCGCCAGGGAAACGATAAACGGTACATACATATTCATCCGGGAAAGATCAGTCCGCACAAATCCCGTTTGAAAAGTCAGCAAATAAAAACAGCATTGTTGTATGCTGTGTATGCTGATAAATACGAAGGAAAAAATCAAATCAAGCTCATCAACGAACTGCGGCAGGAATTTTTGGATTTACCACCATTGAAGCACACCTCTGATAATTTATCATGGCTGATAACGTGTTTTACAACAAGGAAAAAAAGCTAATTACTCACTGTTATTACCACTCATCTGAGTCCAGTTGGTGTATTGAAATTCGCAATTCTGATAAGCAGGTTCAATATGAACGTAAGTTTGATTCAGTTGATTTTCTATCCATTTTTGAATTACTTTTTCTTTCATTTTATTCAGGGTGATGTCTTTATATCGCTGATAATCCTGCTTCAAATTGGCAGTGTGTTTTTCAGTTTTCTTATCCAGCTTAAACAGTTTATACACAGTTTTACCACGTTCATCCCGGGTCCGTATCACATCGGGTATTTCACCTTCATCCAGGTTTTCAATGTCACTTCTGACCAGGGGATCCAGATCAGATGCTTCAAGTTGTGTTTCGCCGGTTTGGGGGTTCATTACCGTTCCGCCGCTGTTTTTTGTGTTTTCATCCTCTGAATATACCTCAGCCGCTTTTTCAAAACTCAGGCTGTCCGCCAGGATTTGAGCACGGATATTGCGGAGCTCTTTT
Organism: Candidatus Delongbacteria bacterium; assembly: GCA_027858215.1. Taxonomy (GTDB): domain Bacteria; phylum Bacteroidota; class Bacteroidia; order Bacteroidales; family ML635J-15; genus JAQIBY01. The sequence goes on from JAQIDD010000053.1 coordinate 2,155, forward strand.
TTGGCTTGTTGTTGTGCTTCGCTGCCCGTTTTGGGTGAGATAAGAATATGCCTTACGTTGACCTGGTTTCCTTTGCGCTCAATAAGCTTTAAGATATGATAGCCAAACTCTGTTTCCACCACCCGGGATACAGGATCATCTTCATCCATATCAAAAGCAATGGAAGCAAACTCAGGGACAAGATCTGTCCTGTTAACAAAACCCAGCTCCCCTCCTTTCTGAGCTGAACCGGGATCATCGGAATACAACACAGCAAGGGTATTGAAATTTTCCCCGTCCAGGATTCTGTCTCTGAGTTCATTGATTTTATCCAGGCAACGTTGTTTTTCTTTTTCCGACACTTTTGGGTATATCGCAATTTGCTTTATTCTGTAAGTAGCGGGAACAACCGGAATGCTGTCTTCTCTGATGGAATTAAAATGCTGCCTGACTTCGGCAGGGGTAACATTGATATCATTGGTAAGCTGTTGTTGCATGCGTTGGGTAAGCATTTGTTCTTTGATCATCTCCCTGAAATCCGATTTGATCTCCGGGATGGTCTTTTGGTAATATTCTT
>JAQIDD010000090.1 GCA_027858215.1 Candidatus Delongbacteria bacterium
GTCCCCATATTAATTAAAGGGTTCAAAAGATTTGTAAATAAATTTTAAAATTTTTAAACTTTGCGTCTCTCCGTCTTTGCGGTGATGTTTACTATTGTTGATATTGATTAGTTACTAAAATCTTTGTATTATGAAAAATCCATTCAAAAACAAGTACGTCAAATTTAGCATTGTCAGTGTTGCATATATCCTGTTTGTCATATGGCTTGGTAGCTACTGGTGGCTGTTTGGCGAAATAATAATTGTTGACATTTACCTGACAAAAATCGTAAGATGGGCTTTCTGGAAGCCACGGAAAGACAAAAAAATGCCCAATTTTAAACGTAAGACACTTGAATGGGTTGATGCCATTATTTTTGCAGTCATAGCCGCTTCTATCATCAGGGCATTTTTCTTTGAAGCCTTTACCATCCCCACATCTTCTATGGAAAAAACCATGATGGTGGGTGATTATCTGTTTGTCAGCAAAGTAGCTTATGGTCCGCGCAAACCAATCACACCCCTTTCGTTTCCTTTTGTGCACCATACCATGCCATTGTCACAAAAAACAAAATCATTTCTGACATGGATACAGAATCCCTATGAACGTATGGCAGGTTTTGGAGATGTCAAACGCAATGATATTGTTGTGTTTAACTATCCTACCGGCGATACTGTTGTTCTTGAGAACCAGGCACAGGGGTATTATGACATCATCCGTGTAAAAGTCAGGGAGCTAAAGATCATGGACATGAAAGCAGGCAGAAAAACAAATTCTGAACAGGTTTATTACAACCAGGCAAGAAAAATAGTGAGAAACCGGAATACCATTATCGTTCGTCCGGTTGACAAAAGGGAAAATTACATTAAACGTTGCGTGGCCTTACCTGGTGACAGCCTCGAAATCCGCGATGGATGGGTATATATTGACGGCAAACCACAAAAACACTTCAAAGGCATACAGTTTAATTACGAGGTGATTACCGATGGCCGTATTCTGAGTGAAAACACACTGGAAAGACTGGATGTTTCCAATCGTGATATATGGCACCAGGGAAGAAAATACATCCTTCCCCTGACTGAAAAACAGGCCAAAACATTAAAAAACATCAGGATAGTCAACAGCATTACTAAACTAACACAAGCTGAAGGCATAAGAAATTACAGGATATTTCCCCACTATAAAAAATACGACTGGAATGAAGATTGGTTTGGTCCCCTGTATGTTCCCAAAGCTGGTGAAACCATTGATTTAACCCTTGATAATCTACCTCTTTATGAACGTGTTATCAACCATTATGAAAAGAATGATCTGAAAGTAAAAGATGGTAAAATTTACATCAATGGAAAGGCAACCGGCCAATACCAGTTTAAAATGGACTATTATTGGATGATGGGTGACAACAGGCACAATTCTGCAGATGCCCGGTTCTGGGGTTTTGTCCCTGAAAATCACATTGTAGGCAAAGCTGCCATCATCTGGCTTTCGCTCGATTAAGTAAAATCAGTCCCGGCAAACATACGGTGGAATCGATTGTTAAACAGAATACATTGAGACAAGATAAATTTCATGTCAAAAATGTAACTTTTTAAAGTATATCAGGTTTATATAAGAGAACACCAACTGTAAGCTTCCATGAAAAAGAGTTTATATATAGCTGCGGTTATCATTATTGTGTTTGTGTTTTTTATGTTGAAGTTTCACCTCGTAAAAAGTTACAATCACGACATGCTTCCATCTATTTCTAAAGGAGAGTATGTATTGGTCAGCAGGATTCCCCCTGATAAGATGTCACGGTTGAACATAATAGCTTATCACTTTCCCGGCATTGCAGACAAAAAAATACGTAAAAAACCAGTACACCTCTCACGCCTGATGGCACTACCGGGAGATACCATTGAAATCCGCAACAAGAAAGTATATGTCAACACTGATTATATGGACAAAAAGCTTTCCTTGTTTTATAAATATCGCATCAGCACCGACACCAGTTTTAATCCTAACTCGCTTGAAAAATTCAATACTTTATTCGAAAATGAAATAGCACCAAGCAAAGCCTGGGAATTATTCACTTCTCCTAAAACTGCTTCTAATATAAATGATTTGAGAGGCGTAACCAATGTTCGTTTTTTATCAGATTTACATAGAAATATGGATTATGGTGTCTTTCCAAACTCCAGATTTTTCAATTGGAACAAAGATTATTTCGGCCCTTTAGTCATTCCCGAAGTCGGTAAGGAAATACAGATCAATTATATGAACATAAATCTCTATAAGCGCATAATTGAGGTGTATGAAAATCACAACCTGATCATAAAATACCAGAAAATATACATTGACGGGAAAGAAGCAACCACATACATACCGGAGCAAAACTATTATTTTGTTATGGATGACAACAGGGATCATTGCAACGACTCCCGGCATTGGGGTTTCCTGCCTGCCGATCACGTAGCCGGAATAAAGACATTTCAACGCAATGACTAAAGTTCTTTTGAATACAGCATATTTCCCTCCCATTGAGTATATACAACAATTCAGCGGCTCAGACGATGTTTACATTGAAGCCTGCGAACATTATGTAAAACAGTCATACCGCAACCGGTGCAGAATTTCGGCACCAAATGGCATTCAAAATCTAATTGTGCCTGTGGTAAAAGGGAAAAGTCCGGGACAACCCATTCGGGATATAAAAATTGATTATTCCGAACCATGGCAGGGAAACCATCGCCGCAGCATAGAAACGGCTTATGCTGCTGCGCCGTTTTTTGAATTTTATTATGAGGAAATCCTGCCCTTTTTCAAACAGAAATACCGTTTTTTGTTTGATCTCAATCTTAACATTTGTGAAAAACTCATCACCCTATTTGATCTGGATACCGCCATCTGCTTAACGACAAAATACACAGCAGCTCCGTCAAAAGATTTCAAAGATTTAAGGGATAAATTGCATCCAAAAAAAAACATGATAACCAAGCAAACACCATACATGCAGGTTTTCAGCGAACGGCATGGATTTCAACCAGGGTTAAGTGCCCTGGACCTGCTATTTAATGAAGGGCCTGCCAGCAAAACGTACTTATCCGGTTGATGTCCCCTGTTTTGCAGAAAAGCCATACCTTCCAACCAATCCCGATGCGCCGCATGAAGCCCCGTCCAACCAGGTTGAACAATCACCTTGCGTCATGTTTGAAAATGACTCTTACCCAACACCATTTATTCTGCGAAAAATCTGACGTTAAGAGGTTTTTAGCTATCAAACTTGTTCTTTTATTAACTACTCACACACCTATAATTGTTATTACTGATACCCACACACAGCAATAACAGACAACATGGGCTTTAGCCCTGATATGCGTAATTTTATGTTACGGGCTTAAGATCAATAAATTCTGATATGGTATTCAGAAAAACCTGCTTCATGATGGGTTTTGCTAAATAATCATTGCATCCTGCCTGTGCTGAAAAGTATTCATCCTGTGTATCTGAATAAGCTGTCTGGGCAATGATTGGAATGTCAGGATACTGCTCTTTCAGTTCACTGGTAAGATCCAGCCCATTCTCATCAGGCAATCTGATGTCCATCATGATGAGATCAACATCGGGATGTTGTTTCATAATCTCACGTGCTTCCCGAGCATTTGGAGCATGCAATACCTGAACATTATACCTCCTTAAATAGGCTTTCAGCAAAATACAGTTATCTTCCAGGTCTTCCACAATGAGTATTTTGTTTCCTTTTTTAACATCATCAGATGCTTTGTGTTCAGTTTTCGGTTTATCAGAAATTGAGCGCAACTTATTGCCGGGAAGCATAATAACAAATTCACTTCCTTCGTTTTCTTCTGATTTTATGCGTATTTCACCATTCAAGCCTTTTACCAGTGCATCGGCAATAGAAAGCCCAAGCCCGTTTCCTGAGTCAGGATGTTCAAGTGAGGCATGCAACTGGAAAAAACGTTCAAATACATTTGTTTGTTTATTTTTAGGAATACCACTACCCTGGTCATGTACAGACAAACAAAACAGGCCCGATTCATTCAGATACATTTTCAGATTCACAACAGCACTATCGGGGGAATATTTAACTGCATTATCAATGATTTTTTCACTTACTTTCAGCAAGGCATTTTTATCGGTGTTTATGATCATGTTTTTTATTCCGGGATCAAGATGATGCTCAAGTTCCAGGCTTTTCTTTGATTTCAATATCTTTTTACTGGCTAAAGAAATGGCATCATTGAATATATCTGTGACATCATATTCTGAAGGATTAAAATGATATTGTTCTGTTTCAAGGCTTGACATCAACAACACGTCTTCAATGATATTCAGCAGTTGTTCAGAATTATGCAGGATATGTTTTCCATAATCTTTGATTTCGGAATGACTGAGTTGATTATTGGCAATCAATTGGGGAAAACCCATGATACCATTCAGGGGGGTCCTGATTTCATGGCTCATGTTTGCCAGGAAACTGGATTTTAATTTATCACTTTCTTCTGCCTTCTTTTTGGCCTCTTCAAGTTCGTGAATGATACCATCCAGTTTTTTATTTGTGTGCATCAATTCTTTATTCTGTTGATAATAATCCTGGTATAAAGCTTCATATTCATTTTTTTGCTTCTTCAGATACTCGGCTAAATTATGCTGGGGAGTGATGTTTATGATGACAATCAGGCCGGCAAAAACTTCATTCTTGTCATTCTCCAGGGCTATCCCTTTCATGAAATACGTATCCTGTTTAAACGTATATTCAGCCTCTACTTTATTCCCCGACAAGACCTTATTGAGTTTTGGTACAAAGAAATCATAAGTAGGTTGCGAAATATGGACATCATCAACATGGATATTTTGCATCCCCGCCAAGTCAATACCGTGTTTGGCTAACTCTTTCCCATGGGCAAGTATAATTCTGGCATCTTTATCAAATATAAGCACATCCACACCGGGGATATTGGATAAGGTAAGGTTGTACCAATGTTCGCTCCTGTTCAAAAAAACGATCATGTTGTTCTTTGCCTTGATTTCTTTTCTGATCAAATAATAGATTAGCAGTGTGGTAATTATGACAAAAAGAGCCCCCTTAATGGACTGGTAATTGGTGATTTCTGCCGGCTCTTTATAAAACAAGAATACCAGATTATCCGTTAAAAAGATCCAAATCAAAGAAAAAACAAGAAATATCAGCGCTATTTTAAGGGCAGTATTTCTGGATATGTTTTTTTTCATAACAACAGCGTAAAGTTAATTTTGGTTTTTCGAAACTCATCAACAATTAGTTTTAAATCATTCAAAGATAACATATTTACCGTTTTTAACCATGATGTTTCGAAATAATATGCAATATTATCATTTTGTGTAGTGGAAATGTGGTTCATCGCATCTCAACTTCCTCTTTTGAAACAAATTATTTTAATGCCTTATCAATATTTCAGCGTAAGCATTATCATCAGTCTCAGAATAAATTTCCAAAAGGAACATCCCTGAAACATTTAGACGTGGAACAATTTGGTAAATACCAACACCCGAATTGACATATATTGTTTTGGAAAACAACAATTGGCCGGAAACGGATTTCAAATTCACTTTCAAACCCTTCTTTGTGTCTGCTTTTATCTTCAGGCTTAAGATATCGCTAAAAGGAACAGGATAAACATCCAGAACACAAAATTCAATATCATCCTCATTTGTATGCAGCGATACAGGCCCAAAATATTCGTATTTTCCATCTATATCAACCTGTTTTAACCTGTAATAATAGGTTAGTCCCGCAACAATTCCGGGATCAACGAAATCATAAGCTTTGAGTTGTTTAGAAAATCCGGCTGCTTTTACCTTACCTATTGAATCAAAATCAAAGCCATCAACAGACTTTTGAATCTCATAGTAATCACTGTTAAACTCACTCATGGTTTTCCATGTCAGGGTTGCTGTGTCATCATGCTTTGCATCAACAACAAACTCAATCATTTCAACCGGCATGGGGCTAAAATAGGTCTGAACATAGGTGGGCAAACCTATACCTGAAGCATTGTTTCCCAAATAAATACCATTATCCTTGTAAATCGGGCCGGATTTTGTTCCTGACGCAGCATCATTCGGGTTTTCGATAACCCCCAACCATGAATTCAAATCGTTTACACTACCACCCATTCCGTTGGCATCCTTAGCAACATAAATATTGCCATCAGGGGCTACCTGGAGCGCGCCCAATCCATTGTAATTGGAGCCTCCGCTTAATGCCGATACACCTATTTCGGTTTCAGAGACAGCAATGGATGCTTCATCTGTCAAACTCAGATCGTATTGCAACACATTATTGTATTCCCACGCCGTTGTATAAAGTGTAGATCCATCCGGTGAAAACTCAATACCATAAGCTTGTGTTCTGGTTGTTGAAAGTGTCATCGGATTGGAAACCACACCCGTAGCCGGATTAAAATCAAAAAGTTGCGTAGTAGCAGCACCAAGAACATTCAAAGCAATCCGGTCACCGGAAGGAGCTACTTTCATATAGCCTGCTGAATACCATCCATTAAAGTTATCATAATGTACAATCCCGGCAGAAGATTCAACAGGTGTTGTATTCAGACCCGTATCATCAATCAGGTAAGCCAGGAATTTATTGTTACCCCAGTCGTGAGTCACTACCCAAATATCACTTTCATTGGAATGTTTTATGGAAGTAATTTTTTCAGTATTGGGATTATTCAGTTCAATGTTTTTCTGCCCTGAAACAACATCACCAAGGCCACCGTCAAGTGTCATATCCACTATAGAATAACACAGGCCTTTATGTCCAATTTCGTAATCTCCGTTTCGGTATAAAGTAAAAATATAATACGTATCAGGATCACCCGGATGAGGCACGATTACACCGCTTTGGGTTGAAGAAATTGAGCCATACAGACCAGTACCGTTGGGCATGGTGGCATGATTGGCATTCCACACCGAAACACCGTTTGTATAAAACAACAAGTCTCCCTGTTGATCACAAATGGATGCACATCCCTCCCATTGGTCCATGTTGCTGCCATCAATACCAAGGGGCGGATCATAACGAAAGTCAACACCGGCACCAAATCCAAAATGCCATACGGATTCATGGCCGCCGCCACCGATGTACACGGCCTCTTCATACATTTCCATCTCAGCAATACCTACAAATGTATGCCCATTGTTGGCTGTTATATTGAGCCGGTATCTTGTGTAAGCAGTACCGTTGGTAAATTCATAAGACTTTTCATCCAAAGGAATCCAGTCTGTGACACCGGTATGGATATCTAATTCCACCCAGGATGCCCCATCCCAGCCTTCCAGCGTCCATGCTGCAGGGGCTGATTCATCTGCGGTTGAATAATCGCGAAGTTTTAACGTATATTTTTCAATGGTTTTGGCTGATAAAAACTCATACTCAAGTATGCCTGTTGTGTTTCCGTTAGCAGTGTACCAGCCGTTCAATTCATCCACCACACCATCAAAAGCATATTGTGCAGCATAGCTGGCACTGTATTGTGAACTAGCTGTGGCGGTACCATTCAAACATTGATTCTGAGTGTACACAACAGAAATTGCAACCATCGGCATACACAGCATAAGAAGCAAAAGTATATATGGTTTAAAACGCATAAGTTTTCCTTCAATCATTTACCCAAAAATACAAAATTTTATGGTGCGATTTAAAAAACATAAAAAAATCGAGACAACTCAATGCGCCGGGTCAATAAAAAAGACAAGCCCTTTTATTTTTTAGTGTTGTTTGCAATCTGTACAATTGCCCTGGTTTGTTCAGCAATAAAGCGGAACAGTACAACAATAAGATATCCCGTAAGCGGGTATAATATTATGTTTATCCACCCACCTGAAAACATATCAAGACCAGGTATAGTTGAACCGTTACCCAAAAAGATAACACCAATAAGGGCTACACCAAATCCAACAATGGCATAAAAACTGCCCAGCCACTCACCACATGTTTGCAGGAAATGTGAAAACACAGGGGTACTGACAAATTCATCTCCTTCTGCAGAGGAAAGGGTTACTTTGTCTTTCCGGTTCCACCAGATTTGAAAACCAATCCAAGCTGCAGCTACAAGGAATAACCACACCAAAATAAAGGCAAATACCCACTTGGCATGTCCACTAAACACGCCACCATCAATACCCTTGTACAAAACATAAAATGGCAAGAGTAAATTCAGAACTGCCATCAAAAAATACAGCCACGACATTGGCTTACGGAAAAAATCACCCTCATCTACCGTTTTTAGTAGTGGTGCAATGAAATTTGTAAATTTGTTGTTCATAGTAATATAGTTTTTGTTTATACGGTCGAAATATCGCTAAAAAATATTATAAATAAAAAGGAAGGAATCATAATCTTGTGTTTTCAAACCAATCATGCACTGCATTTTGTATTATTCCAGATAAATTCTGTGAACTAATTCTTTTTTGAATCGTTTCAGAAATTTCGGGAACACGCTCTGAAATAGCCCGGTGAATGGCTGTAAATATCTCATCATCCATTTCGCCGGGAAATATTACCTGTCCAAGATTCAGCTTTTTAACACGGTGTGCGTTCCATTCCTGTTCAAAAAAAGCGGGGATAACAATAAGGGGCACTGGTTGGCTCATTGCCTGATAAATCGACCCATTTCCCCCATGTGAAATATAAAGGCTGATTTTAGATTCAATGTCTTCAAAACAGACAAGGGGCTTGTAATATATCATCAGACTAATCTAAAATCGATGATGTCAACAGAAAGGACAAATACAATAAAATCATGACTGCTTTTCAGAAGCCTTATTGTCTTTTACAGGATCAGAACTGGACTTGGTTACAAATATTGTTCTGATTATACGAAAGCGGCGTTCAAAACCCGTTTTATACATCAATGCTGTTATGGTAAATATTGGCAAATTAAAAAATGCCTGCCAGTAAGAGCTTTGCCAGGCTTTGGGCGTTTGTCCAAAATAATGAATAAGAAATACAAGCGAAGTGGCAAAAATAGTTGGTACAATCCCGGCAGCAATAATTGCCAGCCATGATTTTCGTATGCCATACACCAGCCTCTCAACCAGTTTTGTGTTGTAAGACGCCATAAAAAAATTAAAAAGGAACTGCTTGCCAAAAGCAAAAAAAGCATGTGCCAGGCCATATTCATAATTGATACAAAACACTATAGACCCGGTAATAATACCGGCAACAATTCCAATTTTAATGTTGAATTTACGATGGAAATGATCGCGAATACCATGCAAATATTTCTTCGATCCCAATTTTTTTACCATATTATGCCAAAAAACTGGTTAATAA
>JAQIDD010000230.1 GCA_027858215.1 Candidatus Delongbacteria bacterium
GCTGTTTGTCAGTAAATAACTGTGTCAACCGGCAATAAGGGCTTTCACAAATTTGAAAGTCAAAATACCACTTACAATCAACTTGAGGACAATTCCAACCATCATGCCCAGAAATGAACCGAGAGCAGAAATCAAGGCACGTTTGTTTTTTTCAGCATCGGTTTTGGTGGGAGTGCCTTGTACATCTTTCCTTGTATGGGCGTACATTAATTCTCCGGCAAGAGCCCCCAAAAAAGGACCAAAAATAATACCAGGCGGACCGAAAAACAAACCTATAATCAGACCGATAGCCGCGCCCCAGACACCCCATTTGCTTCCTCCTGCTCTTTTGGTGCCGTATATGGGAATGATGTTGTCAATGATGGTAATGGCCACTGCTATTACCAGCCAAATAATAAGAAATTCGAGCGAAAACTGAACCCGTTCAGTAAGGTGTAAAAGCAAAATTCCAATCCAGCTTATGGGAGGACCGGGAATCACTGGTAAAATACATCCCAAAAGCCCGACAATCATCAGGATGGAAGCCAGTATTATGAGAAATATTTCCAGAAACATAAGCTATGTTTTTAAATGTCAACTTTAATGAGGTTCTATCAAAAACATGTATAATACAAAGTTGTGTTCATTATTTCAGGAACGGTATTGAACTGAAATTATTACCTTACCTGGCACCAGGCAGGATTGAACACATATCAGTATAAAAAAAGCAAACCTGTTTTTCTGTTTAAACAATAAAATTACAGAAATTTACTAATCAAAATCCTGCTTATTTATGGCGATGAAAATACAGAAAAATTTTATCTTATTGATGTATTTGGCAAAGAATTTGACGAACAAGCATCGCTATATATGGATTAACAACATCTGTCTTCGGATTTTTGATCTCAGACGCATAATCAAAACTTCACATCCCAAAACCGTTGATGGCCTTACGTTTCTAAATTGCTTATTTCTTTTGTGATCTCAAAATCATATTCAGGGTAATCGTAAATGGGAATGCGATGTTCGGTTTCGCCAATGGAATAACCGAAAATATTGTTGTAATCTTCGATGTCTTCGCCCATGTCTTTCATTTGTTCTAGGTATTTTTGAATGGATTTTGATTCGATGATAGGTACTTTTCCTAATTTATGGATAATGGGACTGTGATTTCGCGTGGAATCATGGTCAAATTCCAGGATACGGCGGCCGTACCTTGTGATTCCAATTACCCTGAATGTCAGGCTTTTGCCAACGCCGGGCAGGTTTAAAACATTGCGGTCGCTGCCTAAAAACGGAAGATTGGCTTTTGTTCTCAGATTATCAATATGAGCTTTCATGTTTTCAGCGTCATCAGGAAAGCTTTTGATCCGATCGTCGTATTTTTCGGGTATGGCACCAATTCTTTTTTCTTCAATTTGTTCCTGAACTGCTCTGGCATTGGTAGCAAACTGTGATGCATTTTCCATATATCCTTTTACGGTGAAAGTGTAGTATGGCAACACACCCACATCGTTCATTACTTTCCTGAGTTTTGCCGTATGTCCCCGCCTGGAGGCTGATTTAATGAAAACAAGTTGATTTGTCACTGTCCATCCGGCGCTTATGAGTTTTTCAAAACAAGCTTTGGATTCCGGCGTGATTTCCATGGGAGATTCCACGTGTGTTTGAATGACAAATTGTTTTACACCAATGGCGGATGCTTTTTCTTTGAAATCCCTGAGGATGGTTGTGAGATTATCGGTGATGCGTTGAGGCAGATAGATAGGCAATCTTGTCCCAAGCCTTACCCTGAGGAGTTCGGCATATTTTTCCCCCTTTTTCCTTTTTTTATTGGCTTCACGTTTGTGTTTTGCCATTTGATACACAGCGTCAAGAATCCGTGCCAGGGATTTGTCTGTACTCATCAATGCATCTCCTCCGGTGATAAGAATATCCCTGAGTTGACTGTCATCTTTCCAGTATTGCATATAACGTTCAAGCCTCTCGTGCCATGTTTCATTTGGCCTTAGCTTGTCGAGGTCAAAATTCAGGTTACCACGTTGAAAATCATACATGCGCTGGCAGCTTGAGCAAAGACCGCCACAAGCCCTGCCAATGGTTTCAGGAATCAGAATAGCTACTTCGGGATACCTGCGGTGAACGGAATATTTTGACGGCAAAATCCATCCGGCTGCATTGGGTTTGCCCACTTCAACAATGTCTTCTTTTTCCCATGCCACAATGTGTCCAAATTCATTGACAAGTTCGTTAGAATACAAGATGTATTCCATTATAGCCAAATCGGCACCAACGGCAAATTCCGGCACATTCACATTGACCAGGGATAGATAATAGGGATTGACAAAGAAAGGTATGCCGGCTTTTTTTGCCCTTTCAAGCAAATCCAGGGTTTCGTTGTCGAGTGAATAATCAAGCATTTGATTCAGTAATTCAGGACTTCGTATTGCGAACCGCAGGTGAAAGACCGATTCATTCCACCATTCCAGGATTTTATTGTATTTCTCTTCATGTGACATGCCATCGGTGAATTTGTACTTTTTATCCCTGATGTCCCCGGTATCCATTCTATCGATGAATATGTTTATGATGCGGTCTTTGTTTTTTTTCCTTAATTCAATTATCTCCGGCTGAAGGCCGTCAGGCCATCTGTTCATCCATTCTTTTACTTTATTGTTAGAGTAAGTTTCATATGAATCCTTCCCATGTAATTGACGGAACAAATGGATCATATCAATGAAGAAATCAGGTTTGGCTCCCCCGATGCCATTGTGATAGGCCAGGTATAACATGCGAATCGGATCTGTAATGACAGTGTCTCCCCGCAGATTGGGATCCTTGTATGTTTTTCCTGCATTGTTGATATAGTCGAGGATACGAATGGCAGCAAAATCTTCCCACCTGAGCTGATGAAAATACTGCCTGCCTTTAGCTTCATGTTTGTAATAAGCCATGGCAACATCCGATGTTTTCAAAACAGACAGTGCCATGTCCTGAACTTTTTTTGTGGCTTCTTTTTTATCTTTTGATTCACTCAGTATTTTTGTTAATTGAGGATTTTCATCCAGTAACTGATGCAATAATTTATGGGCACGTGGGTTCAGTGCAATTTTTCTTAATTGTTTGATTTTCTCCATTGACTGTTATTTATTTTATCTATTTCGCTGTTCATCATCATTCATTACTACACTTTGTTGTGGTTAACATCACGTGTGTGGTAATAATTATAATTTAAATGCGTGGCAATACAGGCTGCACAACATGAAATTGTATTTTTTCTCTAACCTAAAATTGCATGAAAATTCATGCTTCGAGCCTAAAATTAAACACAAAAGTACATTTTTTGTTTAAAAAATCAAACGCATTAACCGTATAAAATTTATAAGCAGATGCACGGGAGGTTATTTTTTGTTATCTTTACATGAGATTGTATGTTGATAGTTGATTTGTCAAGCATTGCTATGCTAATATATTGTTTCATCCATGAATAATAATGGTCATATCTTATAACCAGTGAAAGGAATCAGAACATTAGTTTTAATCATTGTTTTCGGGCTTTCATTAACTGCCGGGGCACAACCTACAGGTACTTTGTATGTTGATGCCGGGGAAAACAATGTTTCAGAAGGTTTTTATCTAAACACAGCAGTGTTGGGCAGTTATCATTATGATAAGTATTCCTTTGTTGCAGGCAGCGCAGTGGATCTGATTGGGCCGGGAAGCAATGTGCTGACTAACTTTATGTTTATGCCGGGACGCGCATTTATCATTGGAAATTTTCCGTTTAAAATGCAGGGTGTTTACATGTTCAATCGTTCTTTCGATTGGGTGCATGAAATGAATCTGGGCGTTTTGATAAATATAGAAAGATCGCATTTTTCCTGGAAGTTGGGAAGTGAATTCAGAACGTATTACCTTACACGGGAAGCCTGTGAAACGTGTGGTGACGAATCAAACAAGGCTTTGCATGAAAACTGGAATATCATGTATTTTGGTGATTACCGGATAAAACCCCGTGGTAATGCCTGGAATGTTTCATTGGCGTTGACCAATCTGGATTATTTTCTGATTAACCAGGAAGCCAATCCGATGTTTTTTCTGAGGGGAAAGTATGATATCAGCTCCAACCTCAGAATTTTTTCCGAAGCCTGGTATAAAAGTGCCGGGGCTTTCAATATAAGTGTCAATTATTTTGGATTTTTTATCAGAACGGGTATAACATGGCAACCAAATATCGAAAAATAGGCTGGTTGATAGTCATTTTGTTGTTTTCTGCATGTGATTTGTTTGAAATACGGGGGTTTGTTGCTTCGTATGAATCTGCTGATGAGCGGCTTGCACAGTCTGAGGCCTGGAATGATGAGCATCCTTTTAAGGATATTGTTGTTCAGGATGATGAGTACGCGATTGCTGTTATGACTGATAGCCATGTCGGAGAGACGGAAAATCTGAATGTGTTTATTTATGAAGCCATTGGAATGAATGCTGTAGCTGCTGTAATGGTGGGGGATGTGACAAGTGGTCATGCTGACGATTACCTTAAATTCGATGCAGAACTTCCTGTACAGGATGTGTTGCTGACTTTTCCCGTAGTTGGAAATCATGACTTGTATTTTAATGGCTGGAAACAGTTTTATGATTTGTTTGGATCTACAACGTATTGGTTTTCAGTGACCACGCCAAGCAAGACGGATTTGTACATTTGTCTTGATACCGGAAGTGGAACGCTTGGGAGCAGACAGTTGGCATGGCTCAAAGATGTATTGCAGAACGAACGTCCACATTACCGGCATTGCGTGTTGTTTACACACAATAATTTGTTTCGAATCAGGCATACCACCGTAACCAACCCTTGCGTAGAGGAATTACGTGTGTTATCAAATCTGACCGTTCAACATGAAGTGGATATGGTAATTACCGGCCATGATCACAAAAAGAACCTTGTGAAACTTGGAAATACCACACACATTATCCTGGATGCCTTGAAAGATGGTTGCCCCAACGCCGGTTATGCCAAATTGCATGTGCGTGATGATGATATAGAATGTGAATTTGTTAACTTGTAAGCAGGGATTATGCCAGGAAAAACAGAGGTTTTGATTTTTATTTAAGATAATTGGCATTAAGGGGACTTCTAATAATTCTTTCGCATCAAGATTTTCAGCGTTTTTCATAGACAATGCAAATTTTTGAAGCACTATCG